>NZ_JBCFQK010000025.1:0-53606 GCF_041729735.1 Flavobacterium magnesitis
AGAGGAGCAACTTTGTGGAGTTACTTGATGAGATTGCTTCGTTCCTCGCAATGACTAGCTTTGTGGTAAAAATCAGAAAGTTCTAATGGTTTTATTTGTTATAACTTTCTTGTTTTTTACAAAAACCTTCTAAACTTCTGTTCATTTGCTCTTTTTTCTTCCCTCTTTTCTCTAATTTCCTCAAAATTCCTTACTTTCGCACCTCGTTTAAGAAAAGGATAAAATGAGCACAAAATTTACTGAGTACAAAGGACTTGACTTGCCAACAGTAGCGTCGGAAGTTCTGGATTTTTGGAAGAAAGAAAATATATTTGAAAAGAGTGTAACTACTCGCGAAGGTGCTGAGCCTTACGTGTTTTTTGAAGGGCCACCTTCGGCAAACGGATTACCGGGAATTCACCACGTGATGGCACGTGCCATTAAAGATATTTTTTGCAGGTATAAAACCCAAAAAGGTTTTCAGGTAAAGCGTAAAGCAGGTTGGGATACTCATGGTTTGCCAGTAGAATTAGGTACTGAGAAGGAATTAGGAATTACCAAAGAAGATATCGGGAAAACCATTTCGGTAGAAGAATATAACGAAGCCTGTAAAAAAACAGTAATGCGTTATACGGACGTATGGAATGATTTGACCGAAAAAATGGGATATTGGGTAGATATGGAAGATCCGTATGTGACTTACAAACCCAAATATATGGAATCGGTTTGGTGGCTTTTGAAACAAATCTACGATAAAGGTTTGTTGTACAAAGGATATACAATTCAGCCCTATTCTCCAAAAGCAGGAACAGGATTATCTTCTCACGAAGTAAACCAGCCAGGAGCTTACAGAGATGTTACAGATACTACAATTGTAGCGCAGTTTAAAACTTTGCCAGAAACGCTTCCGGGTTTTTTACAAGGATTTGGAGATATTCATATTTTGGCCTGGACGACAACACCTTGGACATTACCTTCGAATACAGCGTTGACAGTTGGGCCAAAAATCGATTACGTTTTAGTGAAAACTTTCAATCAATATACATTCGAAGCTGTAAATGTTGTTTTGGCTAAAAATCTAGTTGGAAAACAATTCGGAAAAGGATTTTTCGCAAGCGAAGATGATGCTGATTTTGACAAAGTAAAAAATGGCGACAAACAACTTCCGTACAAAATATTGGCAGAAGCAAAAGGAGCAGATTTAGTTGATATTCGTTATGAGCAATTATTGCCATACGCTTTACCATACCAAAATCCTGAAAACGCATTTAGAGTAATTACAGGAGATTTCGTTACCACCGAAGACGGAACGGGAGTGGTACATACCGCACCCACTTTTGGTGCTGATGATGCTAAAGTAGCAAAAGAAGCTAAGCCGGAAGTGCCACCAATGTTGGTTTTAGACGAAAATGGAACTGCAGTTCCATTGGTAGATTTACAAGGAAAATTCACTTCTCACATGGGAGAATTGGCTGGTAAATATGTTAAAAACGAATATTATGATGCTGGACAAGCGCCAGAGCGTTCTGTTGATGTTGAAATTGCTATTCGATTAAAAGAAGAAAATAAGGCTTTTAAAGTTGAAAAATACGTACACAGTTACCCACACAGCTGGAGAACTGATGAGCCGTTATTGTATTATCCGTTAGATTCCTGGTTCATCAAAGTAACTGATGTAAAAGATAGAATGTTCGATTTGAACGAAACTATCAATTGGAAACCAAAATCTACTGGTGAAGGACGTTTTGGGAATTGGTTAAAAAATGCCAATGACTGGAACTTATCCCGTTCTAGATATTGGGGGATTCCGTTGCCAATTTGGAGAACGGAGGACAAAAAAGAAGAAGTGCTGATTGGTTCTGTTGAAGAATTGTACAATGCGATCGAAAAATCTATCGAAGCTGGTTTTCAAAAAGAAAACCCATTCAAAGGTTTTGAAATCGGAAATATGGAGGAATCTAACTATGATTTAATCGATTTGCATAAAAATGTAGTGGATGAAATCACTTTAGTTTCGGCTTCAGGACAGCCCATGAAACGCGAAAGTGATTTAATTGATGTTTGGTTTGATTCCGGAGCAATGCCGTATGCACAATGGCATTATCCTTTTGAAAACAAAGATAAAATTGACGAGAACAAAGATTTCCCTGCGAATTTCATCGCCGAAGGTGTCGATCAAACCCGTGGATGGTTTTATACATTACACGCTATCGGAACGTTAGTTTTTGATAAAGTAGCTTATAAAAATGTAGTTTCGAATGGTTTGGTTTTGGATAAAAACGGACAAAAAATGTCGAAACGTTTAGGAAACGCGACAGATCCTTTTGAAACCATTGCTGAATACGGTCCAGATGCCACGCGTTGGTACATGATTTCGAATGCAAATCCTTGGGATAACCTGAAATTTGACATTGAAGGAATTGCTGAGGTGCGTCGTAAATTCTTTGGAACTTTATACAACACTTATTCTTTCTTTTCATTGTATGCTAATATCGACGGATTCAAATATGATGAAGCCGAAGTGCCTTTGAATGAAAGACCAGAAATTGACCGTTGGATTTTATCCGAATTACATACTTTAATCAAATTAGTTGATGAAGCTTATGCGGATTATGAGCCTACGAGAGCTGCTCGTGCCATTTCTGATTTCGTTCAGGAAAACCTGAGCAACTGGTACGTTCGTTTGTGTCGCCGTCGTTTTTGGAAAGGTGAATATGCTCAGGATAAAATCGCTGCTTACCAAACTTTATATACTTGCTTGTTAACGATAAGTAAATTGAGTGCTCCGATAGCTCCGTTCTTTATGGACAAGCTTTACAGAGACTTAACTTTGGCAACACAATCGGAAAAATTTGATAGTGTACATTTGGCGAAATTTCCAAAATACGTTGAAAACTTTGTTGATAAATCGTTAGAGAGCAAAATGCAGAAAGCACAGACCATTTCATCACTAGTTTTATCACTGCGTAAGAAGGAGATGATTAAGGTGCGTCAACCGTTGAAAAAGGTAATGATTCCAGTACTTGACGAGAAACAAAGAGTTGAAATTGAAGCCGTTTCTGAGCTAATAAAAGCAGAGGTAAACGTGAAAGAAATCGAACTTTTAGACGATGCTTCGGGAGTATTGGTGAAACAAATTAAGCCTAATTTTAAAGCACTTGGGCCGCGTTTTGGTAAAGATATGGGATTGATTTCCAAAGAGATACAATCTTTTTCTCCAGACCAAATTAATCAATTGGATAAGGAAGGAAGTATAAATATTGTTATTGCAGGAAAAGACGTAACTTTATCATTAGCCGATGTAGAGATAACTTCTCAGGATATTGAGGGTTGGCTTGTTGCCAATTCTAATGGAATTACCGTTGCGCTTGACATCACAATTTCGGAAGAATTGAAAAAAGAAGGAATTGCAAGAGAGTTGGTAAACCGAATTCAGAACATCAGAAAAGATTCTGGATTTGAAGTAACCGATAAGATTAAAGTCTATTTGCAAAACAATGCTGTTTTAGAAGCAGCTGTTAATGAGAATAACGCTTACATTAAATCAGAAACCTTAACGGAAGAGTTAGTTTTTGAGGAAAAAATGGAAAGTGGCACAGAAATTGAATTTGATGACATTAAAACTAAAATAACGATTACTAAATAACATTGATTATGGTAGATGAAGCAACACGATACTCAGACGCCGACTTGGCAGAGTTCAAAGAGATAATCCAAAAGAAAATTGAAAAAGCACAAGCTGATTTAGATTTGATAAAAAGCGCTTATATGAATGATTTGAACAATGGTACCGATGATACATCACCAACATTCAAAGCTTTTGAAGAAGGTAGCGAAACCATGTCTAAAGAAGCGAACTCTCAATTAGCTATTCGTCAGGAAAAATTCATACGCGATTTAAAGAATGCTTTATTCCGTGTAGAGAACAAAACGTACGGGATTTGTAAAGTAACAGGTAAATTAATTGGTAAAGAAAGATTAAAAATTGTTCCTCATGCTACAATGAGTATCGAGGCTAAAAATCTTCAACGATAATAATTAAAATTTCAATCTTTAAATTCCAAATTCCAATCTTAATTTTAAAATTATTGGAATTTGGAATTTAATTTTTTATAAATTACCTATTTTTGCGCACTTAAATTTTTTAAAATGTCATTAACAAAAGCCTATCTGCTTATCTTCATTGTATTACTAGTAGATCAGATTTCTAAAATATACGTAAAAACTAATTTTATATTAGGAGAGGAAGTTGAGGTTTTCAATTGGTTTAAAATTCATTTTATTGAAAATGAAGGAATGGCTTGGGGAACACAAATTCCAGGAACTTACGGAAAATTGTTTCTTACCTTGTTTCGATTAGTGGCTGTGGGTGGAATTGGATATTGGTTGTGGGATTCTATAGAAAGAAAACACAGTTCTAATTATTTAATTGTAGCCATCGCTTTAATTCTGGCAGGAGCATTCGGAAACATTATTGACTCGGTTTTTTATGGGGTAATTTTTGACGATAGTAGTTCGCAATTAGCCACCTTGTTTTCAGATCAGCCTTACGGCAAATATTTTCATGGAAAAGTAGTCGATATGTTTTACTTCCCATTTTGGCATGGAAACCTTCCTAGTTGGTTACCTGTTTGGGGCGGAAGAGATTTTACTTTTTTTAATGCTATTTTTAATGTTGCCGATATGGCTATTTCAACAGGAGTTGGGATTTTAATTGTTTTCAACAAGCAAGCGTTTCATAATAAAGAGGCATAAATTTAGTTATACAAAACATAAAAAAGAAAGACCTATTTCGTCGTGAAATAGGTCTTTCTTTTTTTAGGATTACTTGTTTTGTCCTGGAGCATAACGTTTGGCGCTTTTTGCACCAGTAATTTTTTTGGCTTGTCCTGGTGGAAGTGCTTTTGATTTAGAATTTGTACTTCTGGTTCCAATTCCGACAGCGCAATTGGATAAAGAGATAGAAAATATGGCAATCAAAATAATTGTAATACATCTTGGATTTTGAATCTTTTTCATAACTATTATGGGGTTTTGTGTGCTACGAAGGTATAGATTTAAATTGAGATTAATTTTTAAGTTTAAAAATGATAAATTTTATTCGGTGTAACGCAATAATCCAATTGCATATCGCCTTCGTGAACATCATCTATTATTTCTTCGGCTTCAAAGAAGGAAAGCCCTATTTTAATCGTTTCGACCTGGCATTCGCTTAAAAATTTATCATAAAAACCTTTGCCATAACCCACGCGATGCCCTTTTTTATCAAAGGCTAAAAGAGGAACAAAAACTACTTCTATTTTTTTTGATGGCACTTCTATTCCGTCCACGGGTTCAGGAATATTGTATTGGTTTTTTTTAATTTTGGTATTATCGGTTAAAAGATAATGCGTCATTTCCCGCGTTTCAAAATTAGATTTCGAAATGAGAATTTCTTTGTCTTTTCCTGAAAGAAGATGTAAAATTAATTCGGTGTCTACTTCCTGGTATTCTTCAATGGGTAAAAAGATATGAAAGTAGTTTTTGTCCCAAATATCGAGTTGTAGCAGTTGGTTGCTTATACCTAAACTCATTTCTTCTCTTTCATTTTCTGAAAGTTGCTTTCGCAGTGTTTTGTATTTTAGGCGTAATTCTTTTTTAGTGTTGCTCATTAACTAAGGTGTTTGAAATATGATAAATAGCATCTCCTTGGTAAACAATAGGCGAATGATTGGCATTAATAATATAGCCGTCATTTGGTGCTTTTACTTTTCGTTCAAATTTACCAAACGGATCAGTAATAGTAGCGAGTACCATTCCTTTTTTGACAAATGTGCCAATGCTATTCGAATTGTGTAATAAACCCGAATGGTTGGCTCTAATCCAGGTTGATCTTGTGATATAGATGCTATTTTCTTTGCTTTTAGTTGCGGTGTGTTTGGGATTAAGCATGTCCAGATGTTCTAAAAAACGTTTTACACCTTCTAGACCAATATTTGCAATTTCATTATTAATGTCCAATGATTTTCCTCCTTCAAAAAGCAACATTTTCACATTGGATTTTTGACAGGCATTTCTAAACGAACCCGCAATGTTTTTAGAATATAAAGTAAAAGGAGCATTAAAAACATCGGCTAAGGTCTTAAGCGCTTCATTGTTGGGTTCAAGGCGTATTTGCGGAGCATTAAATCGACTGGCTCCTCCGGCATGAAAATCGACTGCGTAATCAACAATAGGCATTATTTCAGTTAAGATGTGATGTGCAAATTGGCTAGCGAGCGAACCTTTTTTACTTCCTGGAAAAACCCGGTTTAAATCTCTGCCGTCTGGAAACTCTCTGGATTTATTAATAAAACCAAACATATTAATAATAGGAATACAAATGATAGTTCCTTTTTTAGGTTTATTAATCTTCTTAGTGATGATTTGGCGTACAATTTCCGTTCCGTTGATTTCATCGCCATGAATTCCTGCTGAAAATAATACTACAGGACCATCAATTTTAGAACGCTGAATGATTATTGGGATTTTTAACTTGGCAGAGTTGTGCAGCTTAGCAATTTCCATATCAATGGTTTTGCTTTCGCCAGCTAAAATAGTCTCTCCTAGAATTGTAATTGGTTTTGTGTTTCGCATTGCAGAATTAAAAAGCTAAAAGTAGAAATTAAATTGCTGCATCATTTTAAAAATTGCTAATTATTTCAAACTCTTTAGTTTTATCTTTTTTCTCAGAAACTGAATTTAAAAACTGCTCTAACTCCAGAGTCAATGGCAATTGATTTTGATTGTTCCAAAAATCTTTAGAATAAGGGAATTTAGCTCTAAAAATATCGTTATAGATTACAAAATTAGACTTTATTTTTTCGTTTGTGGGGCTGTTTGTAGCAAAGAAATCCATAGTGAAATCATAATAGATATTCTTTTTAGATTCTTTATAGACTAACATTTCCACTTGATTATCAATTTTTATATTGCTGGGATAATATTTGTTGGATTTTGAATCTTTAGTAAATTGGGTAAATTTTGTCCATTTGGTTGTTCTGTATTCCTCTTTTGAAAGCAGTATTTTTTTATAAGGAATTTTTTCAGGATCATCGATTAATGTGAGTGAATATTCTACTACTGCATAATCTTTACGGTTAATAATAAAATAGCCTGTCCAAATTTGACCTGATTGGACTCTTTCATTCGTTTTAAATATTATTTTCTTAAAATTGTTATCATTAAAAGGTATTTCTACAAAATTGCATTTTTCAATTTGAGGAACGATGATGTGGAATAAACCATCAAAATCTGGAAATTGAAAATGAATTTTATCCTTTTTTTCAAAAAGACTCGTTTTTCTCATATTCAAAATTTCAATAGTTAAATTGTTTTTTAGACTTGCATTTTTGTTTTTTCGAGCATAAATATCTTGTAAAAGAATGTTGACTTGGTCTTTTTTAAATACGTTTCTTAAAAAAAAGTTTAGAGTATAATTTTGAAGAAGATTATCTTGAAATTTGTCATATACCTTTTTCATAAATGCTTCCGTATTGCTTATCACTACTTCTCGCAATTCAAAGGTTTTAATTTCCATGAAAATAGTATCTTTCTCATTCTTTAGTTTTTCAAAGGTGGTTTTAATCTTATTATAACCCAATAGGTTCAAATTGATTTCATTTTGTTGAGAAACAAAAAGAAATTTCCCTTCTGAGTTTGTTATTGAGTTGTCATTTTCATTAGAAATTATTACATTTTCTAAGGGCGCTTTAGTGTTTTTATCGACAACTAGTTTCTGAATTTGAAAGTTTTGTGCGTACGAAAATGAGCAAATAAAAATGATTTGCAATGCTATTATATATTTCATGGTTTTATCATCAGTATTAAAAATAGCTTTTAGTTTTTTTGCTAATATATCAATTTTTCTTGTTAAAATAATAAATAATGAAATAGCTGTTTACGTTTTGTCTTCTAATTTCTTTTACCATAAAGGCATAAAAATCATTTTGGTTTAGGAGAGTGTTATGACATTAGTTATTCTGTTTTATCCCAATCGTTTAGATATAACGTCACTTTATATTTGATTTGATTTAATTTTTATTGAGTTAGTATGGGATAAAAGACGGTATTATTTGTAAATTTGGAAAAATGAAAAATTAGTATTTATTTACTGCAACAGACTAATTTTCAGAAGATTTTTTAAAATGATTAAGCCAAATTTAGATCTGCAAATACAAACGCTCCCCGATGGTCCCGGAGTTTATCAATATTATGATAAGGAAGGTAAAATCTTGTATGTAGGTAAAGCCAAGAATTTAAAAAAACGAGTTTCGTCTTATTTTAATAAAATTCATGATACGGCCAAAACTAATGTGCTGGTTAAGAAAATTGTAACCATAAAACACATTGTGGTTCCTACGGAGACTGATGCACTTTTGTTAGAAAATAATTTGATAAAAACACTTCAGCCGCGCTACAATGTATTGTTGCGGGATGATAAAAGTTATCCCTGGATTTGTATTAAGAAAGAACCTTTTTCGAGAATATTTTCTACCCGAAGAATGGTCAAAGATGGTTCGGAATATTTTGGACCTTATACCAGTTTTAAAACGGTTCATACTATTTTAGATTTAATTAAAGAATTGTATCCGCTTCGAACTTGTAATTATGATTTAAGCGAATCCAATATTGAAAGTGGCAAGTTTAAGGTTTGTCTCGAATTTCATATTGGAAACTGTAAAGGCCCTTGTGAAGGCTACGAATCATTAGAAGAATATCAAAAACAAGTCAACGCCATCCGAGAAATTCTGAAAGGAAATTTCAAAGAAAGTATGAAGGATTTCAAGAAATTGATGATGGATTTGGCACAGCAAATGCATTTTGAAGAAGCGCAAAAAATAAAAGAAAAAATAGAAGTTTTAGAAAATTACCAATCGCGTTCTACGATTGTAAATCCTAAAATCACCAATATTGATGTGTTTTCTATTGTTTCTGACGAAAGTGCTGCTTATGTCAATTTTTTACAAATTTCTCACGGTTCGATTATTCGTTCGCATACTATGGAAATCAAGAAAAAATTAGACGAAACGGATGAAGAATTATTAGAATTAGCGGTAATAGAATTGAGAGAACGATTCCAGTTATTATCGAAAGAAGTCATTGTGCCTTTTGCAGTTGATTTAGGTGAAAATATAAAAGTCACCGTTCCGCAATTAGGCGATAAAAAGCAAATTTTGGATTTGTCTGTTCGAAATGCAAAATTTTATCGCATCGAACAATTGAAACAATTACAAATTGTAGATCCTGATAGACATACTAATAGAATTATGGCACAAATGCAAAAAGATTTGCGTTTGCCTGTGGAGCCAAGGCATATTGAGTGTTTTGATAATTCGAATATTCAGGGAACCAATCCAGTTTCGGCCTGTGTGGTTTTTAAAGATGGAAAACCAAGTAAGAAAGATTACCGTCACTTTAATATAAAAACGGTAGAAGGTCCTGATGATTTTGCGTCGATGGAAGAAGTAGTGTATCGTCGTTACAAACGCTTGTTAGACGAAGAACAGCCTTTACCGCAATTAATTATTATTGATGGAGGAAAAGGGCAATTGTCATCGGCATTGAAAAGTATTGATGAGTTAGGTTTGCGAGGGAAAATTAGCATTATTGGTATTGCCAAAAGATTAGAAGAATTATTTTATCCGGGTGATTCGGTTCCGTTATATCTGGACAAAAAATCAGAAACGTTGAAAGTAATTCAGCAATTGCGAAATGAAGCGCATCGTTTCGGAATTACACATCATAGGGATAAAAGAAGCAAAGCTGCATTGAATTCTTCGATAGAATCCATTCCGGGAATTGGCGAAAAAACCATGTTGACTTTAATTCAGCATTTTAAAAGTGTTAAAAGATTGAAATTGGCAACAGAAAAAGAGATTTCGGACGTTGTAGGAGTATCAAAAGCCAAAAAAATTACCGATTTTTACAAAGCCACAACACATTGATTTGATTGTAAGCATTTAATGTTTAAAATGAAGACTATTTTATGAAAAAATATATCCTTTTTTTACTTGTTTTTTTTAGTGGCTTGACTGTGTTTTCCCAGAAAAAAGACAGACCAAAAATTGGATTGGTTTTAAGTGGTGGCGGTGCAAAAGGTTTTGCTCATATTGGTGTTCTTAAAGTTATTGAAGAGGCTGGAATTAAGATTGATTACATCGGCGGAACCAGTATGGGAGCGGTAGTGGGTGGTTTGTATGCTTCGGGTTATAATGCAGCACAGCTAGATTCTATTTTTAATGAAACCGATTTTGATGAA
This sequence comes from Flavobacterium magnesitis, assembly GCF_041729735.1. Taxonomy (NCBI): domain Bacteria; kingdom Pseudomonadati; phylum Bacteroidota; class Flavobacteriia; order Flavobacteriales; family Flavobacteriaceae; genus Flavobacterium; species Flavobacterium magnesitis. The sequence goes on from NZ_JBCFQK010000025.1 coordinate 10,259, forward strand.
CTTTTAAGTGATTATATTCCGAGGGAAACAAAGAATTTTTATGAAAAAAGAAACGATGAGGTTTATGCACTCGTTTTGCCTTTCAACAAATACAAAATCGGAATTCCTGATGCGCTTTCTAAGGGTTTGTATAACTTTAATTTATTAAGCCGAATTACCAGAAATGTTAGGCATGTGAGCGATTTTAATAAACTCCCTATTCCGTTTTTATGTATTGGTTCAGATATTGAAACTGGAGAACAAGTGGTTCTAAACAAAGGAAATTTGGCTCGAGCCATGATTGCAAGTTCTGCTTTTCCATCGTTATTTTCTCCTGTAGAATATCAAGATCGGTTTTTAGTTGATGGAGGAGTGGTTAATAATTACCCAATCGACGAAATAAGAAAACTAGGTGCTGATATTATTATTGGTGTCGATGTGCAAAATGATTTATTGGACAGAAAAGGACTTAATGATGCTACAAAAATTTTAGTCCAAATTACCAATCTTCATTCTATTGATAAAATGAAGGAGAATGTTTTAAAAACGGATATTTACATTCGACCGGATATTAAAAATTATGGGGTAATGTCTTTTGATAAAGGCAAGGAAATTGTGGCTAAGGGAGAAGAAGCTGCTTTTTCGGTTTTTGAACGATTGAAACAACTGGGAGTTAAATCTAATAATTATAAAAAGCCAAGACTTAAAAATCCTGTAGATAGTTTACAAATTGTGAATATCAATTGCAATAGACTAAACAATTATACTAAGGATTATATCTATGGAAAACTGCAGTTTAAACCCGATACTAAAATTAGTTATGGGCAATTGCAAAAAGGAATCAATAATTTAAATGCAACAGAGAATTTTAGCGCAATTGATTATTATTTTGAAAAAAATGATGAAAATGTCGATTTGAATTTGAATTTAAAAGAGAATCCTACGGATACTTATTTAAAATTCGGGTTGCATTATGACGGACTTTATAAGAGCGCTGTCTTAGTCAATATGACGCACAAGAAGAATTTTTTTAAAAATGATGTGGCTTCTCTGGATGTTATTTTAGGGGATAATTTCAGGTATAATTTTGATTATTACATTGAAAACGGTTATAATATTAGCCTTGGATTTAAATCCTATTTGAATAAGTTTAACCGAAATGTTCAGGGACAAATAACTAATTTGGATTTTGAAGATTTAGGAGTTAATACCTTAAATGTAGATTTGTTTGATTTGACTAATGAAATGTATTTTCAAACCATGTTTGCACACCGTTTCTTAATTGGTGGTGGTTTAGAATATAAATATTTGAACATTAAATCGAGTACTTTGGCTAATGCCGATCCTATTATAGACAAAAGTGACTATGTAAGTATTTTTGCCCGCTTGAATTATGATTCTATGGATGATAAATTTTTCCCTAGAAAAGGCTGGTATTTTTCTGGAGATATTCACTCCTATTTGTATTCTTCAGATTATACTAAGGAATTTGAACCGTTTTCAATTGCTAAGGCTAATTTTGGAGTGGCATTTCAATTATTCAAATCAGCAACAGTAAAACTGCAATCTGAAGCTGGATTTTCAATGGGTGAGAAAAGTGTACCTTTTTTTAATTTTATTCTGGGAGGATTTGGATATAATGTTTCCAATAATTTCAGTCATTTTTATGGTTATGATTTTCTGAGTATAGGAGGTAATAGTTACATCAAGTCTTCGATAAATCTGGATTACGAAATTTTCAAAAAGAATCATATTAATATTACGGCTAATTATGCGAATATTGGAGAAGATATTTTTCAAACTATAGATTGGATTTCAATTCCTAAATTTTCTGGTTATGCAGTGGGTTATGGATTAGAAACTGCGATAGGTCCAATTGAAATAAAACGCAGTTGGTCTCCAGAAACGCATAGTGGCTATACTTGGTTTAGTGTAGGATTTCCGTTCTAATTTTCGAAAAAAATAAAAGAAATAAAAATTTTTTAAAGTTAAAAAGGAGCTATTTTTTAGAAAAATTCAAGCGATTTTAATGTTAAAAAAAGTCTTTCAGTCAAAAATGAAAGACTTTTTTATTTTTCAAATAAAACGAAAATTATCACTTTAATTTTTTATCACTACTTTTTTTATGATATGTAAAAAAAAACACGTTTTCTTCAGAATCTTATTTTAAAATTTTGTTAAACTGCATTTTTACTATAGAAATCGCATTTTCTTGCCGTATCTTTGTCATATCAAAACAAAAGGGGTGGTTTCCTTTTGGTTTTATATAAATTTAATAATTTATAATTTTTTGGTTGGTTAATAGCATAAAAACTCAGTCATTATTTGACTGAGTTTTTTTGTTTTAATATATTTGGAACAAAATTTGCAAGTTTGAATCAATAAAACAATTAAAGTAAATTATGAAAAAAATAATCCTACTCTTATTATTGATTTTAACCGTAAGTTTCGACTCTTCTCAAGAAGATGCTTATGATGTAGGCGAATGGTTTAAATTTCGAATTCACTACGGATTTGTTAATGCTGGATATGCTACACTTGAAGTTAAAGATGCAACCTTACATAATAAAAAAGTTTTTCACGTTGTAGGTAAAGGTTACACTACTGGTGTGTCTCGCTTTTTTTTCAAAGTAGTTGATGTTTATGAAAGTTATATTGATAAAAATTCTGGTAATCCTTATCAATTTGTTCGAAATATAAACGAGGGAGGTTATACTAAAAATCAAGAAGGTTTCTTTAATCAATCATCAAATAGAATTACGGTAAAAGATCATAAAAGAAAAACCGAAAAAACTTTTGTAATTCCTGATAATACTCAGGACATCTTGTCCACTTTCTATTATCTTCGAAATCATCCTACAATTGATAAAATTAAGCCAGGAGAATATATCACTATTGATATGTTTTTTGATGACGAAACCACAAAATTTAAGTTAAAGTTTATGGGACGCGAGAATATTACAACTAAATTTGGCGTCGTGTCTACAATGATTTTTAGACCTTTAGTACAATCAGGACGTGTTTTTAAAGAACAAGAGAGTTTAACCGTTTGGGTTTCAGACGATGAAAACAGATTGCCAATACGCATCAAGGCCGATTTAGCTGTAGGTTCACTCAAGGCCGATTTGGATGCTTTCAAAGGATTGAAAGGTCCATTTAAAATAAAAAAGAAGTAATGAATATTAATGAGAATACAGCAGGTATTTTAAAAGAAATAGAGCAAAAATACGAATCCATCAATCAAAAAACGGATACGCAATTAGAAGGCTTACTTTGGTCAAAACCCACTACTTATTGGGATTATATCCAAACTGATGCGTTGTTGAATTTACAAATTCAAAGAACCGTATTGCCTGATGAAATGGTCTTTATTCTCTATCATCAAACTAACGAATTAATATTCAAAATGATACTTTGGGAGATGAACCAAATTTCCAGTTCCCAAAATATTCAAGCCGATTTTTTCATCGACAGACTTACACGCGTTAGTCGTTATTTTGATATGCTTACTACTTCATTTACCATTATGGAGAATGGTATGGATGTAGATCAGTACATGAAATTTAGAAATACACTTACTCCAGCCAGCGGTTTTCAAAGTGCACAATACCGTTTAATTGAATTTTGTGCTACCGATTTAGTTAATTTAATTGATAGTCGTTTTAGAGCTTCTTTTGATTATACTATTTCGAATGAAAATGCGTTTGAAATTTTGTATTGGCAAGCAGCTGGGAAAGATTATCAAACTGGAAAAAAATCGTATACCTTAGAGGTTTTCGAAAAAAAATACAAAGCCACTTTTTTAAATTATATGGAAGAGTATAAAACCATCAATATTTGGCAAAAATACAAACAACTTCCTGTTCAAGATCAAGAGACTCCAGCTTTAAGAGAAGCTATGCGTCATTTTGATTACACTGTAAATATCACTTGGGTAATGCAGCATCTAAATGTTGCCATTAAGTATATTGATCAAAGCGGTATGGGCGATGGTGAAGCAACAGGCGGAAGCGATTGGCGTAAATACATGCATCCAAAATATCAAAAAAGAATATTTTTTCCAGAATTATGGAGTGCAGCTGAATTGGCTAATTGGGGACAAGAATAATAAAAAATAAAGTAGAATTGAAAAATAGATAAAGTTTGAAGTACCTATTAACGTTTATAATTGCATTAACCTTAGTAATTTCCTGTAAAGATTCCGACAAAGAGCCTGTAAAAAAAGCAGTCGTTAAGAAAATAAATCCTAAGAAAGATCATTCTGATTTTGGATTTAATTTTGCCGACTATAATGTGGTTCAGGATACCGTTAAAAGAGGGGATACTTTTGGAACAATTTTAAACAAACAAAATATTGGAGATCGAAAAATTCATGAAATTGTAAACAGTATTAGAGATACGTTTGATGTACGCAGTATTCGACCAAATAGGACTTTTACAATGTTACGTTCTAAAAATAAAACCAATAAGCTTCAGGTTTTTATTTATCAACCCAATGATTTAAGTTATTATATTTTTGACCTTCGCGATTCGGCGGTAGTGGCTCGTAAAAAAGTAAGACCAGTTACAATTAAACGAAGAGTAATTACAGGAGTTTTAAAAGGATCCTTATCAGAAACTTTATCAAATTCAGGTGTTGAACCTAATCTGGCCAATAGAATTACAAAAATTTATTCCTGGTCCATTGACTTTTTTAAATTAAAAAAAGGAGATCGATTTGGTATTGCTTTTAATGAACGTTATATCAATGATTCGATTTATAATGGAGTTGCTGATATTGAAGGCGCTTTTTTTGAATACAAAGGTAAAATTATGTATGCTTTTCCATTTGTACAAAACCAATCTTCAGGAAAAGTAGAATATTATGATGAAGAGGGAAAAACAATGAAAAACCTTTTCTTGAAATCGCCTATTAAATTTAGCCGAATTACTTCCCGATTTACTGCCAGTAGATTTCATCCAGTACAACATAAATGGAAAGCACACAAAGGAACTGATTATGCAGCTCCCACCGGAACACCTATTATGACTACGGCTACTGGAGTTGTGGAAAGAACAGGTTATACTGCGGGTAATGGAAACTATGTAAAAGTAAAACACAACGGAACTTATTCTACACAATATTTACACATGTCAAAAATTCTGGTTAGACGTGGTCAGCATGTAAATCAAGGAGATGTCATTGGTCGGGTAGGAAGCACAGGTTTAGCTACAGGACCTCATGTTTGTTATCGTTTTTGGAAAAATGGTGTTCAGGTAGATGCCTTAAGATTAAAACTGCCAACGGGAACAACTATGGAAAGTAGCAACAAGTCAAAATTCCTAAAGAAAATAGAGCCTTTAAAACGAGAATTAGACAGCATCGGAAATTTATAATCAAAAAAATAAGGCGTTTTTAATTCGAAATAAAACAGGAAAAGCAATAGGATTCCCATTGTTTTTCCTGTTTTATTATTGAGATATAGCTCATATCTCTTCTGCTTTTACAACTAATTTCATTATTTTTACGACCAAATCTTAAAATACTAAAAACAAAAATATAAATGGCTTTAAGTACTCTAAACCCAACGGAAACAGCTTCTTGGAAGAAGCTCGAAAAACATTTTGACCAATTGCAAAATGTTTCTATGCAGGAAATGTTTAAGCAAGACGCTTCAAGAGCAGAAAAATTCAGCATTTTGTGGAATGATTTTTTAATTGATTATTCTAAAAATATAGTGAATCAGGAAACAATGACTTTGTTGCTTGAGTTAGCTAATGAAATGGGATTGAAAGATGGAATTCAGGATTATTTTGGGGGAGGAATAATCAATCAAACAGAAAACAGAGCAGTGCTTCATACGGCATTAAGAGCTATGGAATCGGCTGTGATTAATGTAAACGGAGTGAATGTAATTCCAGAAGTTTATGAAGTAAAAAATAAAATTAAAGGTTTTACTAATGAGGTTACTTCAGGAAAAAGAACGGGTTATACTGGAAAAGCTTTTACTGATGTAGTTAATATTGGTATTGGCGGTTCTGATTTAGGACCAGCAATGGTTGTAGAAGCTTTGCAATATTATAAAAACAATTTGAATGTTCATTTTGTTTCTAATGTTGATGGAGATCATGTGAATGAAATCATTAAAAAACTAAATCCGGAAACGACTCTTTTTGTAATTGTTTCCAAAACTTTTACGACTCAGGAGACTTTAACCAATTCTGAAACTATTAGAAAATGGTTTTTACAGTCGGCATCGCAGGAAGATGTAGCCAAGCATTTTGTGGCAGTTTCTACTAATTTACAAAAAGTAACTGAATTCGGAATCAATCCTGACAATGTTTTTCCAATGTGGGACTGGGTTGGAGGACGTTTTTCGCTTTGGAGTGCCGTAGGTTTGTCTATCAGTTTGGCTGTTGGTTTTGATAATTTTGAAGAATTATTAAATGGAGCAAATGAAATGGATGAACATTTTAAAACAGCTGATTTTAATCAAAACATTCCAGTAGTTTTAGCTTTATTAAGCGTTTGGTATAATAATTTCTTTGGAGCGGAGAGTGAAGCTTTAATTCCGTATACTCAATATTTACAAAAATTAGCACCTTACTTACAACAAGGAACAATGGAAAGTAATGGTAAAAGTGTAGGTCGTGACGGTAAAGCGGTCAATTATCAAACGGGAACAATTATTTGGGGAGAACCAGGAACCAATGCACAACATGCTTTTTTTCAATTAATTCACCAAGGAACGAAATTGATTCCAACTGATTTTATTGGTTACGTTCAACCTTTGTATGGCGATAATAACCATCATGATAAGTTGATGTCTAACTTTTTTGCACAAACAGAAGCTTTATTGAACGGAAAAGAAGAAACTAAAGTTCAGGCAGAATTTGACAAACAAGGATTATCGGCTGAAGCGGCTGCGTTTCTTTTGCCATTTAAAGTTTTTGCTGGAAACAAACCTACAAATACGTTCTTGATTCAAAAATTAACACCTAAATCTTTGGGTTCATTGATTGCTGCATACGAACACAAGATTTTTGTTCAAGGATTTATCTGGAATATTTTTAGTTACGATCAATGGGGAGTGGAACTTGGAAAACAATTAGCTAATTCTATTCTGGACGAAATCAACTCGAATGAAGTGAAAAATCACGACAGTTCTACGGCTTCTTTATTGGGTCATTTTTTAAGAAATAAATAACATTTTGCTGTTTTTAGTTAAGTATTTGATTTTCAATTGCTATTAAAAACTATATTGATTCTAAATTACGAAAACCTCATTTGCTGTTAGCATTATGAGGTTTTTTTTATGGCTTTTTTGTTTATATTTGTTAAAAAAACACCAAAAAACATGTACGCATTTATTCAAAAATTTCATTCAGGTTGGGCTTATATAGCACTTTTATTATTAGTGATTGCGGTAGTTAATTCCATCATTGGGTTGGCTTCAAAAAAAGAGTTTACAGCTAAAGATAGAAAAATTGCCATTTTTGGATTAATAGGTACACATACTCAGTTATTAATCGGTTTGATTTTATACTTTGTTTCTCCACTTGGCTTTGGTTCTTTAGGGCAAATGTCAGAGAAAATGTTACGTTTAACTTCATTAGAACATCCGTTAATTAATCTTATTGCGATTACTTTAATTACTATTGGATGGTCAAAACATAAAAAATTAACCACCAGCGAATCAAAATTTAAAACTTTCTCCATTTTTTACGGATTAGGATTAGTACTTATACTAAGTAGAATACCTTGGTCGTTATGGTTTAAATAAAAACGCAAAAAGTCCTTTTTCAGGACTTTTTTTATCTAGGTATAGTTTTTGTTTTTATAAAGATTCGAACTAAAAAGTTAATATGAAAAAATCAATTACACTATTTCTTTTATTTGTTACTGTTGTTTTTACAATTGCTCAAAGTAAAATTTCTGAAAACCCAAAGACACTTGTATCAAAGCCTTCTGTTCAAAACCTTGATACACTTCAAAAAAAATTCACTTTAACCAATAATAAACGGGGAGTTGTAAAAGACACTCTTCATGATGAAGTTGTTGGTAAATTAAAAGTGTATAAAAAGAGTGTTCATGCTTCTTATTATGCAGATAAATTTAACGGGAGGCGTACAGCCAGCGGCATAAAATTCAGTAACAGTGATTATACTGCAGCGCACAAAAAATTTCCTTTTGGGACTATGTTAAAAGTCACCAATGAAGTTAACGGAAAATCAATTTATGTAGAAGTTATTGATCGGGGACCTTTTGTAAAATCAAGAGAAATTGATTTAACCAAAAGAGCTTTTATGGAGATTGCATCAAATAAAAACTCAGGTTCAATGAAGGTAACTATCGAAGAAGTAGTCAAATAAATTTCCAGTTTTTAAAAGGATTTTTGCTTAAATAAGAGTTGTAATAGCGTTTATCATTAGTTACTTCATCTCCCAGCCAATCTGGTTTTTTAAATAATTCTGTTTCCGATTGTAGTTCAATTTCGGCCATTTCTAAACCTTCATTCTCTCCGTAGAATTCGTCTATTTCATAGATGTGTTTGCCCACTTTTACTTCAAAACGCGTTTTATCTATTACGCCTTTTTCGCAAAGCAATAATAAATTTTGGGCTTCTTCAACTGAGATTTCTTTTTCCCATTCAAAACGAGACATACCTGAAGCATTTGAAATGCCTTTTACGGTCAAATACCCTTTGTTTTCTTTTATTCGAACACGAACTGTGCGTTCAGGATTAGAATTCAAATAACCTTGAGTAATCCTTTTTTTAGAAAAAGCTTCTTTTTTATAAGAATCTGAAGTGATTAAAAATTTTCTTTCTATTTCTAACATTTTCTATTGACTTTCTGGTTTTGTTTAAATCAGACCTATTTTGGATAAAGGTATTATTTTTTTCTGTTTTCCAAATTCAATAATAAAAGGAATCTTTTTTCAATGAATTAACTTACATTAGATCGATTTTGAAAATGATTAGGGCTAAAATATTTTTGTTTTTCAGTTATTTTTTTGTGAATAATTTGATTGTATTTCATTGTCGGATTTGTATTTTTACACCAATAGAATAGATTCATTATGCCATTTTTCAAAGTAAAAACTAAGCCATCCATAACGGAACTATTAAAAAATTTTTTTAAAGGTAGTTCGTCTTGGCGTGATGAAGAAAATAATTTAGAACCCCTAGTCGAATTAATCCAGCTGATTAGACCTTTAAAAATTAAAAATTTACAAACCGTAAATTTGCATGAGCTGATTTCTTTTTTGAGAGAAAATCAATCTTACCGAAAAGAACTTTCCATATATCTTAAGGAGATTTTAAAAAACAGAAAATTCAATAAGATTTTTTCGGATGCTGCCATTTTGCGTGATGTGGATTTTTTCTTTGAAGTTAAAAAAAGAATTTTAGCTAAAATTTTACCTTATCAGCCACAAAAAGAGACTTTAGAGTATGTTTTAAATCAGGTTTTTTATTTAGCTACTGACAGTGTTTGGGTTAATAAAATTCCAATGGATCAGCTGGAAGAATTGTACGATCTTTTAGAGTTCGAATCAATTTACGAAAACGTCGAACCTAATTCAAGTTTATCTGAACTATTAATTGCAATGCATTTAATCACACAGCGAATTAGTGGTCGTGCGATGGAAACAGATGTAATCAAGATGGTTCCTGAATTTGACGATTTAGAAAGTCCTTTTTCTGCATTCGAGAAGGAATTGTTCTTGATCGAAGACGAAATTAGAAATTCGGAAAAACATTATATTCTGTCAGATGATTTGTCTTTGGCTCAATTGTTAGTCTTGCTCAAGCATTGTGAAGGTTTTGTAGAAAAAGCTTTTCGAAACAGCTCTAAATACGGGATTTCGCTTCGGGTGAATCAGAATTTATTAAAAATTAAACAGCAATTAGAAAGACTTAGATTTCTTATTTCATTACTAAAAGTGGAAAATGAAAAGGATGAAAAGAATAACGGAATTGTGATGGCTTTGCAATTGATAGAATTCAATTGTTATAAAAATAATGTTCGAAAGTTTATTGCTCAAAGCATTCAGTTGATTTCTTATGAAATTACCCAACATACTGCAAAAACAGGTGAAAAATACATTACCGAAAACCGAAATGAATATTTTAAAATGTTCTGGAATGCCCTGGGAGGTGGTTTTATTGTGGGTATTATGTGTATCATTAAAATTTTCCTTTCAAAAATTGATACTAGTATTTTTGGTCATGCATTTCTTTATAGTATGAACTATGCTTTTGGATTCATTACTATTTATATTTTAGGATGTGCTTTAGCTACAAAACAGCCAGCTATGACAGCTTCAGCTTTGATAAAAGCTATTGAGGAAGGAATGTCAAAACAAGGAAATAATACCCAGAAATACAATGCTTTTGCTATTCTTTTTGCAAGGGTTTTTCGTTCTCAGTTTATAGCGTTTGTGGGGAATGTGATTATGGCTTTTCCAGTATCTTTATTTGGAATTTGGCTAATTGATTATGCTTTTCATTATAATATCGCTGCTACTAAATGGGAAAGATTACTTACTGATACAAGTCCGATACACTCTTTGGCAATTTTTCATGCAGCCATTGCGGGAGTATTTTTGTTTATGTCTGGAATCATTTCAGGAAGTGTTGCCAATAGAGACAAACACAATCAGGTTTATTTCCGTATTGCCGAACATCCTTTGTTAAAAAAGAGTATTGGAAAAGTTAGAACATTAAAATTATCTGCTTGGTATGAAAAAAAATGGGCTGGTATTGTTTCTAATTTCTGGTTTGGAGTTTTCATGGGTAGTACGGCTTCCATAGGTTTGTTTTTAGGGCTAAATTTAGATATTCGACATATTACTTTTGTGAGCGGAAATTTAGCGTTAGGATTGTACGGAGCAAATTTTGAGGTTACTGATTCTATGTTGGTTTGGGGTATTGTTGGAATTGGAGTTGTTGGATTGGTTAACTTTATGGTTAGTTTTAGTCTTTCTTTAGGATTGGCTTTTCGTTCCCGGGCGATTTCTTTGTTTGAATTGCGTTTTGTAACGGCTGCTATCTGGAATCATTTCAAAGCAAATCCGTTTAGTTTCTTTTTTCCAACAGAAAGAAAATCAAAATCAGAAGTGGTTGAAAATTATCTACACACCGAAAAAGATAAATAAGGTATCAGGTACACTTGTTTAAGATGCTAGAATTAAATCCAAATAGAAAAATTATACACGTAGACATGGATGCTTTCTATGCTTCAGTTGAGCAAATGGATAATCCTGAACTTCGCGGAAAACCCATAGCTGTAGGTGGTTCAGAAAGCCGAGGTGTTGTGGCCGCTGCCAGTTATGAGGCTAGAAAATTTGGAGTTCGTTCGGCAATTAGTGGTGTTTTGGCAAAGAAAAATTGTCCCGAATTGATTTTTGTTCGTCCAAGATTTGAGCGATACAAGGAAATTTCGAATCAAATTCATAAGATTTTCCGAGATTATACAGATCTGATAGAACCTCTCTCTTTAGACGAAGCTTATTTGGATGTGACTCAAAATAAAAAGGGAAATCCGAGTGCTAGTCTTTTGGCACAAGAGATTCGGAGTCGTATTTTTAATGAAGTGGGATTGACGGCTTCGGCGGGAATTTCGATTAATAAATTTGTTGCCAAAATTGCCAGTGATTACAATAAACCTAATGGGCAAAAAACAGTTACTCCAGAAGAAGTGATTCCGTTTTTAGAAGTTTTACCCATCCGAAAGTTCTATGGTGTAGGGAAAGTTACCACCGAAAAAATGTATCAATTGGGTATTTTTACTGGATTGGAATTAAAAAGTAAATCTTTGGAATTTTTGGAGAAGTATTTTGGTAAATCTGGAAGTTATTATTACCAAGTAGTTCGCGGAATTCACAATAGCGAAGTAAAATCCAGTAGGATTGCAAAATCAGTTGCTGCCGAACATACTTTTGAAGTCAATCTTTCTTCGGAAATTTTTATGCTGGAACAACTAGAAATTATTGCCAATAGTTTAGAACGAAGGCTTAAAAAACATAATGTTTCAGGGAAAACAGTAACTTTAAAAATAAAATACAGCGATTTTACCCAGCAAACCCGCAGTAAGACTTTGCCTTATTTTATTGCTGATAAAGGATTGATTCTGGAAGAGGTAAAAGAATTATTGTATCAGGAACGAATGAAAGATTCGGTTCGTTTACTTGGAATTTCGATGAGTAATTTGAATACCGAAGAGAAGAAATCAGTTGTTGCAGTTCAGTTAAAATTTGATTTTTAGAAAAAGAAAACCCTTCTTTTTGGGAAGGGTTTGAAATTTTTATATTCGTTTAAACTAGTCTTTACTTGAAAGTTTAGACAGCAATCTTAGAAACTCGATATACAACCAAACTAGAGTAATCATCAATCCCATGGCACCAAACCATTCCATGTATTTTGGCATTCTTTGTTGCACTCCTTGTTCGATACGATCAAAATCCAAGAATAAATTTAATGCAGCAATTACAATTACAAAAACACTAATTCCAATACTCCACATCGAATTTCCATAATGTACTGGCTGGTAACCAGAAAACATAGAAAATAACCAAGAGATTAGGTAATAAGTAGCAATAGCTAATGTTGCTGCTATAACAACTGATTTGAATTGCTCTGTAACTTTTACAATTTTAAATTTATATAATCCTAAACAAACGGCAAATGTTACAAAAGTAGCACCTACAGCCTGAATGACAATTCCAGGATATTGAACTTCAAAAATGGCCGAAATTCCTCCAATAAACAAACCTTCAAACAAGGCGTAACCAGGAGCTAAATAACCTGAATATTGAGGTTTGAAAGCGGATATTACAACTAAAATTAATCCAATGATTGCACCACCAATAGCTGGAACAATTGGATTCATACCATTAAAAGCCAACCACCAAATTACCATTGCCGACGCTGTGAGCAATAAGAATAGTAAAACGGTTTTGTTAATAGTTCCCGAAAGGGTCATGTCTTGGTCGTAACCAATTACAGTAGCTTGGTGAACTTGCTCTACTCTGGATGTTGGAGAGAAGCTTTTATTGTTTAAGAATGGGTTTTTAGATTTAAAGTTCATAACAATACATTTTATGTTGGCCAAATATAATTCAAATTTTTTAGGATAGTTGTTTAATTCTTCTTAATTTTTTTGAAAGCATGTTCGTTGAAATTATCAAAAAGAACTAGATTATGGTAGAAGTTTTAGTGTTATTTATTGAAATAGTCAACTACTAAGTTAGCTGAAAATCAGACATAAAAAATCTTGATTAAGAAACTTGAGTTATTTCCTTAATTTGTAATTTTACTGCATCATTTTATTTTAAATACCCCCACATATTATAATGTTTCAAATTTTGCCGTTAGACCCAAAAACAGTGTTCCAACTTTATTTTTTGGGCAACTTTTTTGTTTGTATTCTTATTTTTGGTTATTCGTTTTCTTATGCTACTGTCGATAATAGGAAGATATTAAAATGGTTTGGCTATGGGAAATTATTACTAACCATTGGTTGGATTTTCCTTTTTTTAAGAAACGTCATTCCTGATTTTATTTCGATCAATATTGCTAATATGATTGTTTTTTCGGCCTGTTGTTTTGAAACGATAGCAATATTAACATTACTTAAATCCAAATCGAATAAAGCGTATCGCTTACAAATAAAAATCACTATTGTTGCCATGTTAGTTTTCAATATAGCAACAGTATTAAATAGTACCATCAATACTCGAGTTTTAATTGCGTCATTGGGATTGTTTGCTATTTATTTACCACCAACTATTAGTTATTTTTCTGAAAAAGGACATAATTTTTTTCGAATTTCCTACGGAATTTGTTATGCTGCCTTTGAAGTTTTGATTGTTATTCGAGTTGTTTTTAACTACTTGAATCCACAAAAGGATTTTTTTTCATACACAATTTTTGATAGTCTGTACAATATTGCTTTGTTTTTGCTTTCGCTAATTAGTACGGTTGGATTTTTATTATTGGTAAAAGAAAAGCAAGATCTTAAAATTCAGAAACTTTTAAAAGATAGAAATCAGTTCTTTTCTATCATAGCTCATGATTTAAGAGGACCATTAGGAGCATCGGTTGGGCTTTCAGAAATATTAGCCGAAAATATTGAGGAATGCAGTCATGAAGAAATTAAGGAAATTACCGAAATGCTTCATCAATCGAATAAAAACAGTTACAAATTATTAGAAAATCTCTTAGATTGGTCTCAGGTACAAACTGGAATGATAGAATACAATCCGAAAAAAGTAGCTTTAAGCGAATTGATTAAAGAAAATATCGAACTGAACAAAAATGCGGCATTAAATAAGAATATTGCTCTTTCATTTGAATCAACTGAATTTATTGAAGTCGAAGCAGACAAAAACATGATTGATACCATTGTACGTAACTTGCTCACTAATGCTATTAAATTCACCAATAAAAACGGAGAAATAAAGGTAAAAATGTACAAAGAATCTAAAAAAGCTGTTGTTTCGATTACGGATAGCGGAATTGGAATTCCAGATGATATTAAAGAAAAATTGTTTAAAACCAACGGAAAAGTAACTCAAAAAGGAACTGAAGACGAATTGGGAACCGGACTTGGATTGTTACTTTGTAGTGAATTTGTTAAAAAACATAAAGGAGAAATTTGGGCAGAAAGCGAACCTGGAAAAGGCAGTACTTTTAAATTTACTTTGCCATTGGAAATAAAGAAAAACTAGTTTTTTATAAAGCAAAAAATCCGTCTCGTTAAGAACAAGACGGATTTTGTATTTTGCTAAATAGCTATTAGATAATTTCAGAAACTCTCATAGTGTTTACCATTCCTTTTTCTGTAATAGGCATAGATGCTAAATTGATGATATAATCACCTGGTGCAACATGTCCTTTTTCTTTAGCGATTCTGTTAATGTCAATTACTGTAGTATCTGTACTTTCTTCTTTGTCATAGAAATAAGTTCTAACTCCCCAAAGTAAACTTAACTGAGTAAGGATTCTTTTGTTTGAAGTAAAAACTAAAATTTCAGCGGTATTAGGTCTCCAAGCAGATAATTGGAAAGCAGTATATCCACTATTAGTCATTGTGGAAATAGCTTTTGCTTCAATAGAATTAGCCATAACTGCAGCCTGACGACAAATAGTTTTAGTGATAAAACGTTTTGTTTTAATTTGTGGTGTATTTTGTGGTACTTGAATTAATGCAGAGTTTTCTACAGCCTCACAAATTTGAGTCATTTTTTGGATTACTTGTACTGGGTAATTTCCAGCAGCAGTTTCTCCAGAAAGCATTACTGCATCAGCACCATCCATTACTGAATTTGCTACGTCATTCACTTCAGCACGTGTAGGTGTTAAGCTAGTAATCATCGTTTCCATCATTTGTGTTGCAACAATAACTGGAATACGGGCTATTTTAGCTCTACGGATTAGGTCTTTTTGTACCAATGGTACTTCGTGAGCAGGAAGTTCAACTCCTAAATCTCCACGAGCAACCATTAAAGCATCACAATAAGCTACAATTTTATCCATGTTCTCTAATGCTTCTGGCATTTCGATTTTGGCAATAATTGGAATTTTGTTTTCAGCGTGCTCAGCAATTAAGTCTTGAAGATCTTTTAAATCTTGAGGTGTTTTTACAAAAGAAAGTGCAATCCAATCTACTTTTTGCCCAATAGCAAAAATAGCATCAGCAATATCTTTTTCAGTCAAAGCTGGAAGAGAAATTTTGGTATTTGGTAAGTTAACTCCTTTTTTAGATTTTAACTCTCCACCTTGAATTACTCTTGCAACAACTTCAGTATTTTTATCAGTTGAAACGATTTCGAAAATTAATTTTCCGTCATCTAATAAGATTCTTTCACCAGGATTTACATCATTAGGAAAGTTTTTATATTTCATGAAAACTCTTTCGGCAGTACCTAGAATGTCTTCAGCTGTAGTAAATGTGATGATATCACCATCATTAACAACAACACCTTCGGTCATCATTCCAACACGAAGTTTTGGACCTTGTAAGTCGGCAAGTATTGCAGTAGTATAACCGAATTCTTCATTAAGTTCTCTGATGATTTTAATTCTGTTTTCTACATCGGCATAATCAGCATGAGAGAAATTAATTCTAAATACGTTTACACCAGCTTCAACCATGTCCTTTATGATTTCTCTTGTGCTGCAAGCAGGCCCAAGGGTAGCCACAATTTTAGTTTTCTTGTTTGTAGTAATCATTTGCATTAAAAAATTAGATTGTTTTTAGATTTTATTTGTTTTGTTTCAACAGTATATACGGTTGTTATGTTTTCTATAGTGTTTAATATCATTTTTATTTGATGGGCATCAATGCTGTCATCGGTATTGTCTATTTTTAAAAAATAATCAGCTTTTTTAAATTCAGGCAATAAATACACTTTTGTCGAAATGCCTTCAGTCGAATTTGAAAATAAGTCTTGAACTTGTTTGTTTTGTTCTTGAATAACCTCGTTTTTATTCTGAACTAAGTTCCATGCTACCGTATTTTCTTCGTCATAAAAATAAAATCTCGAAAATTTTGTTTCTCCTTCTTTGATATTTATTTGAACTTCATCAGCACTCTTTGCTAGATTTATAGGAAGTTTTTGATTGATAAAATATGCCAATCGGTAATCTTCTAAAGAAGTATGAATTGCGATTAGATTGTAATCAATCTCATCAAATTCGTCAAGACTTAATTTATGAATAGCCATCTTCATTAAAAATAAAGATGTAAATATACTATTTCTGTCGAAGTATAAGTGTTGAAAATATAATGATTTCGTTAAATTTAAAACGAAAACGTTGTAGTTTTGAGGAATTTAGTATTATTTTTTGTTCATTTTTTCCTGAAATGCAAAATAGGCACGTTGAGACGCTTTTTCTTCGGCTTTCTTTTTTGAAGTTGCTCGTGCTTTTGCAATCACTTTTTCATCGATGCTTAATTTAACCCCAAACAGGCGTTGTCCGTCTATAGCATTGTCTTCAAAGATGTCATAATGAAAATGCCTTTTCTCTTTTTGACACCATTCAATAATCAAACTTTTGTAGCTTATTACCTTTCCTTCAAGTCTGGAAATATCAACATAAGGAATGATTACTTTTTGCTGAATGAATTTTTCGCAAAAAGGATATCCTTTGTCCAGATAAATTGCTCCAATCAAGGATTCGAAAATATTGCCATGTATGTTTTCGCCAAAATGCTGTACAGGAACTTTGCTTTCTACAAACCGAATTAAATCCAAATCTTTCCCTAATTCATTCAAGTGTTCTCTACTTACAATTTTAGAACGCATCTTAGTAAGATAACCTTCATCTCCGTATGGTGCTTCGTTAAATAAATGCGCAGCAATAACCGAACTTAACATAGCGTCACCTAAAAACTCTAAACGTTCGTAACTAATAGGGTTTCCAGTAGCATCCATTTTGCTTGAAGAGCGATGAGTAAAGGCTTTTTTATAGTGATTCAAGTCGCCAGGAGGAAAGCCAAGTATTTTTTGGATAGTATCAAAAAAAATCCCGTCTTCTTGAGAACGACGGGATTTTGTAAATATTTTTTTGAATATACTCATAGTATAAAATTAGAATCCTAATTTTTTTACTAATACACAAGCATTGTGACCTCCAAAACCAAAAGTATTACTCATAACAACGTTCATCTCTCTTTTTTGAGCTACATTGAAAGTGAAGTTTAACTTAGGGTCAATTTTTTCATCATCTGTAAAATGATTAATCGTAGGAGGAACTATTCCATGTTTTATAGAAAGAATAGCAGAAATTGTTTCAATTGCTCCAGCAGCTCCTAATAAGTGACCTGTCATAGATTTTGTTGAATTCAAGTTCATGGTATAAGCATGTTCTCCAAAAACTTGTTCGATTGCTTTACTCTCAGCCATATCTCCAAGAGGAGTTGACGTTCCGTGCATGTTTACTCCATCAACATCAGTTGGTTTTAAACCAGCGTCTCTCAAACAGTTTAGCATAACATTTTTTGCCCCTAATCCTTCTGGATGTGGAGCTGTAATATGGTGTGCATCTGCGGACATTCCTCCACCACCAATTTCGCAATAAATAGTTGCTCCACGGGCTATGGCATGTTCGTATTCTTCTAATATTAAAGCACCAGCACCTTCGCCTAAAACAAAACCGTCACGGTCTTTGTCCATAGGTCTGGAAGCAGTTTTTGGATCGTCATTTCGTGTCGAAAGGGCGTGCATTGCATTAAATCCTCCCATTCCGGCAATTGTTACTGCAGCTTCAGAACCACCAGTTACCATGACATCGGCATGACCTAATCTAATGTAATTGAAAGCGTCAATAATAGCATTTGTTGATGAAGCACAAGCAGAAACAGTTGTGAAATTTGGTCCTCTAAAACCGTATTTAATAGAAATGTGACCACCAGCTATATCGGCAATCATTTTTGGTATAAAGAAAGGATTGAATTTTGGAGTACCATCGCCAGCTGCATAGTTAAGAACTTCTATTTGAAAAGTTTCTAAACCTCCAATTCCTGAACCCCAGATAACACCAGCTCTATCTTTGTCTAATTTTTCAAAATTAAAACCAGCATCTTGTACGGCTTCATCTGCTGCAACCAATGCATATTGTGCATAACGGTCCATTTTTCGAGCTTCTTTTCGGTCTATAAAGTCTTCAACATTGAAGTTTTTTACTTCGCAGGCAAAATGGGTTCTAAATTTTGAAGCATCATAATATGTTATCGGAGCAGCTCCGCTAACTCCGTTAATAAGCCCGTTCCAATACTCCTCAATATTGTTTCCAATTGGAGTAAGAGCACCTAGGCCTGTTACAACAACTCGTCTTAATGCCATATATTCTGTATTTTGTTATCTTTAAACAAACAAAACCCACGCTTTCTTTTGTGTTTTAGTACCTAAGAGCCATGGGTGTTGTATTATGTATAATGGATTGAAATTCAATCGTACTTTTAATTTTGAAAAATAATAACACCCGATTTTTGGAAATTCCAATTTTCAAAAAACAAACTCCAAAAAATGGAATTTGGAATTTTTAGTTTGTTTTTTCTAAAATTCGGGTGTGAGTTTATTATTTTTTAGCTTCTTCGATGTAAGAAATAGCTTGACCAACAGTAGCAATGTTTTCAGCTTGATCGTCTGGAATTTGAATGTCAAATTCTTTTTCGAATTCCATAATAAGCTCAACAGTGTCTAATGAGTCAGCTCCTAAATCATTAGTGAAGCTTGCTTCTGTTACAACTTCGTTTTCGTCAACGCCTAATTTGTCTACGATAATCGCTTTTACTCTTGATGCAATGTCTGACATAATCTTTAATTTTAGAATTTAATTGGTGGCAAAAATAAAAAACTTTATTTTAAAATAACTATTAAGTTGATAAATGTGACATCTAAAATATAAAATAATTTTGAACAAAGACTTCTGAATGCTATTTAATTTCGTTTTTTATTCTTTTTTTTGTGTGACTTAAACGAGATGAATTATGAAAAAAATAGTTGTTTTTGCTTCTGGATCTGGTACAAATGCTGAGAATATTATAAAATATTTTAAAGGAAGTGCAATTGGAGAGGTTGTAGGTGTGTACACTAACAACGCAAATGCCGGGGTAATTGATAGAGCAAAAAATAATGCTGTTCCTGTAACGATTTTTACAAAATCAGAATTATATGAAAGCGAATTATTACAAAATATAAATACTATTCAGCCAGATTTAATTGTCTTGGCTGGTTTTTTATTAAAGTTTCCAGATGCAATTATTGCTGCTTATCCTGATAAGATTATAAATATTCATCCTGCCTTGTTGCCAAAATATGGTGGAAAAGGAATGTATGGTATGCACGTTCATAGAGCTATTGTTGAAAATAAAGAAAAGGAAACTGGGATAACGATTCATTATGTAAATGAAAATTATGATGAAGGGGCTACTATTTTTCAAAAGCAGGTAACAGTTTTAGGGACTGATACGCCAGAGGTTGTTGCTGAAAAAATTCACGAGTTAGAACAAAAATATTTCCCGGGAGTTGTTGAGGATTTGTTAAAATCGAAATCATAGATTTGGAATATCAAGTACATATATATACTGATGGAGCTGCAAAGGGAAATCCAGGACCCGGAGGTTATGGCGTGGTGATGGAACTGGTAGGAACTCCGCATAAAAAAGAATTTTATGAGGGATTTCGGCATACTACTAATAATAGAATGGAATTGTTGGCTGTAATTGTTGGATTAGAGAAGCTGAAAAATCTAAACATGAAAGTTCTTGTGGTTTCAGATTCTAAATATGTGGTGGATTCAGTAGTTAAGAAATGGGTTTTAGGTTGGGAAAAAAAAGCTTTTGCAGCCAGAAAAAATGCCGATTTGTGGAAACGTTTCTTGTTGGTTTATAGAAAACATCAGGTCGATTTTAAGTGGATAAAAGGACATAATAATCATCCTCAAAACGAACGTTGCGATGCTTTAGCGGTTTTTGCATCGAATCAAAAATCCTTGTCAATTGATGTTTTTTATGAAAAAGAAGAGGGCAGAATTTTGTGATAATTTTGCTTCTTCTAACTTTTGCAACTATGGAACTTATGAACTATCTTTGCACTTTAATTCGAAATTCATCAAATGAATAAATTATTGATTGTTGGAACAGTCGCTTTCGACGCAATTGAAACCCCTTTCGGTAAAACCGATAAAATTTTAGGTGGAGCTGGAACTTACATTGGACTTTCAGCCGCTTTTTTTAACTTACAATCGGCTATTGTCTCTGTTGTGGGTGACGATTTTCCTCAAGAATATTTAGATTTATTGACTGAAAGAAATATTGATATTTCTGGACTTGAAATAGTAAAAGGAGGGAAAACCTTCTTTTGGAGCGGTCGTTACCATAACGACTTGAATTCAAGAGATACATTGAATACTCAATTAAATGTTTTGGCAGATTTTCAGCCAAAAGTTCCTGAAAATTATAAAAATGCCGATGTAGTGATGTTAGGAAATTTACATCCATTAGTGCAAAGCGGTGTTTTAGATCAATTAGAAAGTAAACCAAAGTTAGTAGTTTTAGATACTATGAATTTTTGGATGGATTGTGCTTTACCTGAATTATTAGATGTAATTAAACGCGTAGACGTAATTACAATTAATGACGAAGAAGCAAGACAACTTTCTGGTGAATATTCTCTAGTAAAAGCTGCAGCAAAAATTCAGGAAATGGGACCTGAATATGTAGTGATTAAAAAAGGAGAACACGGAGCATTATTGTTTCATGGAAATAATGTGTTTTTTGCCCCAGCATTACCATTAGAAGAAGTTTTTGACCCAACAGGTGCGGGAGATACTTTTGCAGGAGGTTTTGCAGGATTTATTACTCAGAGCGAGAATGTTTCTTTTGAAAATATGAAAAATGCCATTATCTACGGTTCTAATTTAGCTTCCTTTTGTGTGGAGAAATTTGGAACAGAGCGAATGGTTAGCTTAGATAAAAAGGAGGTTGTGTCTCGATTAAAACAATTTAAGTCATTGACACAATTTGATATAGAATTATAATGCCTTGAAGCCTCGGAAACGGGGCTTTTTTAATTAGTATTATTCTTATTAGTATAAAAAAACTCACACAACACAAATACTATTACAATGAGCGACGCTTTAAAACATGAATGTGGAATAGCTTTAGTTAGACTACTTAAACCGCTTGAATTTTACAAAGAAAAGTATGGTTCTGCTTTTTACGGGATACAAAAAATGTATCTGATGATGGAGAAACAGCATAATCGTGGTCAAGATGGTGCTGGTTTTGCTAGTATCAAAATGGATGTAGAACCGGGAGAGAGATACATCAGTAGAGTACGTTCTAACCAGTCTCAACCTATTCAAGATGTATTTGCTCAAATTAATGAAAGAATTAATGAGGAGTTAACAGCACATCCTGAATATGCTGATGATGTTGCGGCACAAAAAGCAAATATTCCTTATATAGGAGAATTGTTTTTAGGACATGTACGTTATGGAACTTTTGGAAAAAATAGTATCGAAAGTGTACATCCTTTTTTGAGACAAAGTAACTGGATGCACCGTAATCTTATTTTGGCAGGAAACTTTAATATGACAAATGTTAAAGAGCTTTTTCAAAATTTGGTTGAGTTAGGTCAACATCCAAAAGAAATGGCGGATACGGTTACTGTAATGGAAAAAATAGGTCACTTTTTAGATAAAGAAGTGATGCAGTTATACCAAGATTGTAAAGCAGAAGGGTATTCTAAACAAGAAGCTTCGCCAGTAATTGCCGAAAGATTAGATGTGGCTAAGATTTTAGCCCGTTCGGCAAAGAATCTTGATGGAGGATATGCTATGGCAGGTCTTTTAGGTCATGGAGATGCTTTTGTTTTTAGAGATCCGGCAGGAATTCGTCCAGCATATTATTATCAGGATGATGAAGTTGTGGTTGTGGCATCTGAAAGACCAGTTATTCAAACGGTTTTTAATGTTCCATTTGAAAAAGTACAAGAAATAGATCCAGGAAATGCTTTGATTATTAAAAAGAATGGAACAGTTTCTATGAAAGAAATTTTGACTCCAACAGTTAAAAAATCATGTTCATTTGAGCGAATTTATTTCTCTAGAGGTAGTGATGCTGAAATTTATCAGGAAAGAAAAAAACTAGGAAAATTAATTTTGCCAGCAGTTTTGAATTCGATTGATCAAGATACTGATAATACCGTGTTTTCATATATTCCAAACACGGCAGAAACTTCTTTTTACGGATTAGTAGAAGCGGCTCAGGATTTTTTAAATCAAAGAAAGAATAATTATATTTTAGCCAATAGAAATACGCTAACAGCCGAAACTTTACAGGAATTATTAGCTGTAAAAATTAGAACTGAAAAAGTGGCTATTAAGGATGCTAAATTAAGAACATTTATTACTGCCGATGATAGTCGTGATGATTTAGTAGCTCACGTTTATGATGTGACTTATGGAGTAATTAAGCCTACAGATAATTTAGTAATTATTGACGATAGTATTGTGAGAGGAACGACTCTTAAAAAGAGTATTATCAAAATGATGGATCGTTTAAATCCAAAACGAATTGTAATTGTTTCTTCGGCACCACAAATACGTTTTCCTGATTGTTACGGAATTGACATGGCAAAACTGGAAGGTCTAGTTGCTTTTAGAGCTGCATTGGAACTTTTGAAAGAAAGAAACTTGTATCATATTGTTGATGAAGTGTATGCTAAATGTAAAGCACAAGAAAGTTTTAAAGATACGGATGTGGTAAATTATGTAACTGCAATTTATGAGCCATTTCAACCACAAGAAGTATCCGATAAAATTGCTGAAATGTTAAGTTCACCAGGAATTAAGGCCGAAGTAAAAATCATTTTCCAGACTGTGGAAGATTTGCATATTGCTTGTCCTAAAAACCTTGGAGACTGGTATTTTACAGGTGATTATCCTACTCCGGGAGGAAATAGAGTTGTAAATCGTGCCTTTATGAATTTTTATGAAGGAAAAGATGCAAGAGCTTACTAATCGGTAATTTAAGTTATTTGTCGGTTTTTTAGGTTGTTTGTCTTGAATATTTGTAGATAAGATATTACTAAGATAAATTTGTTTCACCATAATATTAGTAGGTTAAGTTTATGGTAGATTTGGGGCAAAAAAGGTGGAAGCAATTCCACCTTTTTTATTGGAATAAAGTGAGAAAGAAAATAGAAGTTTAGAGGATAGAAAAAAGATAAAACAAAATCAACTTTGTGATATAAACAAAAAAAATAGACAAACTAACTTTTCAGTCAATTTGTCTATTTTCTATAATCTTTACTCTATTTCCTTAATAGAAAAATTATTTTTCTAAAGCATATCTTCTAGATACTTCAGTCCAGTTAATTACACTGAAAAAAGCTTCAATATAATCAGGTCTTCTGTTTTGGTAGTTTAAGTAATAAGCATGCTCCCAAACGTCCATTCCTAAAATTGGAGTTCCGCCACATCCTACACCTGGCATTAATGGATTGTCTTGGTTTGGAGTACCACAAACGTCTAATTTTCCATCTTTTTGAACACATAACCAAGCCCATCCTGAACCAAATTGCGTTGCTCCAGCTTTAGCAAATTTAGCTTTGAATTCTTCAAATGATCCAAAAGCAGTTTCGATTGCAGTTAATAAATCACCTGTAGGTAATCCGCCAGCGTTTGGTGCCATTACTGTCCAAAAAAGATTGTGGTTGTAGAAACCTCCACCATTGTTACGAACAGCTCCATTAGACATATCAAGATTGATCAATATGTTTTCAATGGTTTTACCTTCCATATCAGTGCCAGCAATAGCAGCATTTAGGTTAGTTGTATACGCATTATGATGTTTTGTGTGGTGAATTTCCATTGTACGAGCATCAATATGTGGTTCTAGTGCGTCATACGCATAAGGTAATTGTGGTAATTCAAAAGCCATGATATTTTTGTTTTAAGATTTATAAATAATTTATCCAAAATTAAACATTTATGTTTGGAATTGGAAATTATGCTTCGTTAAATAAATTAAATAATATTTTTTTTTGTGATTTTAATCTGTAAATAAATGATTTTTTTCTAAAAGTTCAACAATCTCTATTTTTTGACTATTGGTTGTTTTTAGTAATTAGTATACATTAAGATTGTGCCATTGCCATACAAATGATACTGATTTTAGCTCCAGGAATCTTTAATAAAGCATGACTGCAAGCTTCCAGAGTTGCACCAGTAGTAATAACGTCATCAATAAGAATATAGTGTTTGTTGTGGTCTTTTTCGGTGTAATGAACATCAAATATAGTTTCGATACCTTCCATTCTGCCTAAAAGATTCTTTTTAGATTGGGTTTTCGAATAGACTTTTCGAAACAAAATCGTTTCGTTATAATCCAGATTCAAATTTTCCGAAAGAGATTGACCAAAAGTGGTTACTTGGTTGTAACCTCTCTCCTTATATTTTTTGGGATGCAAAGGCACTGGAATTATTTCATCTGCTTCTATAGTCAATATGATTTCTTTTAAATCTTCGGCATACCAGTCGCCTAAAATGATTCCAATATTTTCATGCCCTTTGTATTTTAAATTGTGAATTAGTTTTTGTACAATTCCCTTTTTATGAAAATAGAGAAATGCTGAGGCGTATTCGACAGGAATTCGACCATAAAATTTCTTATAAGCTTCGTTTTCTTTCAATAAATGATGATTGGTCAGCGGAATATTATGTCGGCAAATGGTACAAATTACCTTTTCATTTGCTAATAAAATACTGTCGCAACCTGAGCAGCTTTTGGGAAAGAAGAGATTAATAATGCTTTTAAACATAGAATGTGCTTTATTATTTCTAAAATTATAAAAATCAATGCTTCAAACTTTAATTATTTTCTTTTTTTTACATTCACTTTTTATATTTTTGCACCACTATGGCAAAACAAGAAGATATATTTAAGAATGTAGTTTCGCATGCAAAAGAGTACGGATTTATTTTTCCGTCAAGCGAAATTTACGATGGTTTGAGTGCAGTATATGATTATGCACAAAACGGAGTAGAATTAAAAAAGAACATACGTGAATATTGGTGGAGAGCAATGGTTCAAATGAACGAAAACATTGTTGGTCTTGATGCATCTATTTTAATGCATCCAACCACTTGGAAAGCTTCTGGACATGTTGATGCTTTTAATGATCCGTTGATTGATAATAAAGATTCAAAAAGAAGATATAGAGCTGATGTTTTGATTGAAGATTATGCTGAGAAGCTAAATCAAAAAGCAGTTAAAGAAATCGAAAAAGCAAGAGCGCGTTTTGGTGATGCTTTCAACGAACAAGAATTTGTTACTACAAATGCTCGTGTGATGGAATACAAAGCCAAAGAAAGAGAAATTCTGGAAAGAATGGCTCGTTCTCTTGGAAACGAAGATTTAGCTGATGTAAAAGCTTTAATCGAAGAATTGGAAATTGCTTGTCCTGATTCTGGTTCTAGAAACTGGACAGAGGTAAAGCAATTTAACTTGATGTTCGGTACCAAATTAGGTGCTTCTGCCGATTCTGCAATGGATTTGTATTTACGCCCAGAAACGGCTCAGGGTATTTTTGTGAATTTCCTGAACGTTCAAAAATCAGGAAGAATGAAAGTTCCTTTCGGAATTGCTCAAACGGGTAAAGCGTTTAGAAATGAGATTGTTGCAAGACAATTTATTTTCCGTATGCGTGAGTTTGAACAAATGGAAATGCAATTTTTTGTACGTCCAGGCGAAGAAATGAAACACTATGAATTTTGGAAAGAAGCCCGTTTAAAATGGCATTTATCCTTAGGATTAGGAAGAGAAAATTACCGTTTTCATGATCACGAAAAATTAGCTCATTATGCTAATGCAGCAGCTGATATTGAATTTAATTTTCCATTCGGATTTAAAGAATTAGAAGGAATTCACTCAAGAACAGATTTCGATTTAAAAGCACACGAACAATTCTCAGGTAGAAAATTACAATATTTTGATGCCGAATTGAATCAAAATTATGTGCCTTATGTGGTTGAAACTTCAGTAGGTTTAGATAGAATGTTCTTAGCGGTTTTTGCAACTTCATTACAAGAAGAAACTTTAGAAGATGGTTCTTCAAGAACAGTTTTAAAATTACCAGCTGTTTTAGCACCAACAAAAGCAGCCGTTTTACCATTAGTTAAAAAAGACGGATTGCCTGAAATTTCTAAAAAAATCATCGAGGATTTAAAATGGGATTTCAATGTGGCTTATGATGAGAAAGATGCAGTTGGTCGTCGTTATAGAAGACAAGATGCTTTAGGGACGCCATTTTGTATTACAGTAGATCATCAAACGATCGAAGATGAGACAGTAACCATTCGTCATAGAGATACAATGAAACAAGATCGCGTAAAGATTTCAGAATTAAAAAACATTATCGAAAACGAAGTTTCAATGAAAAACTGGTTGATGAAAATGTAATTTTTTTTCCAACAAATAGCGAAAGGCTCTCCAAAACGGGGAGCCTTTTTTTGTTTTTTATAGTGTTGTGTAAGAAATGATTGTAAAATTTTCAGCCTAAAAAAAAGTGGAATTCACCCTTGGTCGGATTTATTTGCCCTTTATCAATTACTATTAACACTTTATCGATTTCTAGTGCTATCCAGACAAAAAA
The DNA here is from genome assembly GCF_041729735.1 of Flavobacterium magnesitis. Classification (NCBI taxonomy): domain Bacteria; kingdom Pseudomonadati; phylum Bacteroidota; class Flavobacteriia; order Flavobacteriales; family Flavobacteriaceae; genus Flavobacterium; species Flavobacterium magnesitis. The sequence continues at coordinate 37,389 of NZ_JBCFQK010000025.1, forward strand.
GTAAGTTAAATGTTTATTTTTAGAATGTTAAAAATGCTGCTTTTTTAGTTAAAAATAACCTATAATAGTTTCCCCAAAACTACTATTATCTATTACTTAAATTACAGTTGAAGTAATTTTCAGCTAACACTAATGTTGTGCTATCTGATTTAATTAGGAAGTACCTCAAATGAATTATTCGTACATTATTATTGACGACAATCAAGAAAATGTTTTGGAGACTAAGGCTATTGCTGATGGTTTTTCAGAACTTTCCTTTTTGGGGTCAGCGAATAATTATGAAGAAGGGTTGAATTTGATATTAGAATACAATCCAAAATTGGTTTTTCTAGAGATTGATCCCGTCAACAAAAAGAGTAATTTGTCTCTGTTACTTATTAATGAGTTGTATCGTTATCTCAAAGTAGTTCCAAAAATTATTATTACAACCAGCAAAAAAGAATTGGCCTTTGATGCAATTCAATATGGAGTAGCCGATTACATGCTAAAGCCTGTTTCTAGAATTAACTTGGTCAAATCGATACTCAAGTTAGAAAAGTCAAATAGTATTGAAGTATCTGTTCCAATACAACCGCAGATTGAAATAGAAGCAGTTGCTGCAGATGTAATTAAGGAAGAACTTCCTAATAAAAGCGAACCACTAATATTGTGTATCAAATCTTATGGAGATTACAGGTACATAGACGCAAGAGATATCCGCTACTTGCAAGCCGATAATAATTCGACCGACATCCATTTAAATACAGGAGAAACGGTTACTGCTTTTAAAACCTTAAAACATTTTGAGAATGTTTTGTCTTTTCCTTTTGTTCGAATTCATAATAGTTATATTATAAACAGTCAATCTGTTTCCAGAATTCATACAGGAAATGCCGTTTGTTATATTAAGAATTCGAATATAAAAATACCTTTTTCCAAGTCTTATAAAACGAATATTGATCTTATAATTTCTGAAATTTCTAACGGAAATTACCTCGAAATTTAAAAAACAGTCATCTACCATGATTTGGGGTTCATTCACTCACAAACGACCGCATTCTACCATAAACACTTAAAAACACGATAATAACAAGGGTAAGCTATGTAATTTTACTACAAGAAAAAGCAATATAAGCAATTTCGCCAAGCAAGTAAAAACATTTAAAAAACATAAATTACCCAAATTATGAAAAAATCTATCGTAACAATCGGATTGTTCTCTTTAATGATGATCTTAACATCTTTCACAAACTCTGAATCTTCAACTAATGATGGAGGAGGAAAAAGAGACATTAAAACTGACTTTACATCTAATGATGGAGGAGGAAAGAGAGATATTAAAACCGACTTTACAGCTAATGACGGAGGAGGAAAAAGAGATATTAAAACTGACTTTACATATAGTGATGGAGGAGGAAAAAGAGATATTAAAACTGATTAATTATTATAAATAAAAATAAAAAAAGGCTGTCAATTTTGACAGCCTTTTTTTATTTTATAAACTTAAATTAGTATTTTTGGAAAAATTGATAAATCCTATTGGAAAAAAAATACTTGAAATCTTTCTTTTGGGTGTCATTATTTCTTTTTTTTGGGTGTGTCCAAAAAAAAGAGAATAATGAAGTTCCTAATATAGCTAACGATAGTCTTGCTATCTATTTTAATTTAGCTAATAACTTTGAGCTCCCAATAAAAAAAAGACAAGAATATATTAATAAAGCTAATGATATTGTAATTAACCAAGAGGATGATTCTTTAAATCGAGTAAATCTCTTCAAAATAGCCAATAGGTATTTTAATATTAATAATTGGAAAGATTATAAAAGGACAGTTGATTTAGTTTTAGAAAATTCCGTAAAAGCAACAGATACTATTGGTATTGCTAAGGCTTATGGGTACTTGGGTGATTATTACAGAGTAAAATTAGTTTCTGATTCTTCTTTTTTATTTTATTATAAGGCAGAAAAAATGTATGGAAGCCTTAATAATGAATTTGAGTTAGCTAAAACACTTCTTAATAAAGCTGATTTATTATTTAGAATTGGGGATTTAATAGGTAGTGAGAAGGAAATATTTAGAATATTAAGACTGGTAAAAAATTATGATAATAAGATTGTAAATGAAATTTACTATGATGCTTATAATACATTGGGTTTAGTTTATAATGCAATGGGTGAATATGAAAATGCTATTTTGTATCATAAAAAAGCATTAAAAATTTTAGATGAAACTCAAATAATAGGAAAAAGTCAAACAATGGCTATTTCTTATTTGAATCTAGGGATGGTGTATTCAAAATTAAAAGATTATAAACTGGCTAATAATTATTTCTTAAAAGGCATTGAGCAGCAAAAAATAGATAATCAAGATCCGAAAATTTATGCTTTATTATTGGATAATTTAGGATATTCAAAATTTAAATTACAGGATGATAGTGGACTGCCTGATTTATTTTATACATCTTTAAAAATAAGAGATAGTTTAAAGCTGTATTCAGAAATACCTTCAAATAAGATTCATCTTTCGGAGTATTATCACTATAAAAACGATAAGGTTAAATCTTTAAAATTTGCTAATGAGGCACTTGTGTTAGCTAGAAAGATGAACATAGCTAGAGAGACCCTGCTGGCTTTAAAACAAATTACTGTTGTTGATCCTCAAAATGCATCTAGTTACACAAAAGAATACATTCGAATTAATGAAGAGTTGCAACAATATGAGCGAAAAATCGGGGAAAAATTTTCTCGTATTCAATATGATACCGATCAGATAAAAGGCGAGAATACGGATTTAGAAACTAAGAATCGTAAACTGGTTTATTTTTTTAGTGGTTTGACCATCTTAGGTCTTTTTCTTTATATCATCAAATCACAAAAAGCCAAGACCAGAGAGTTGTTGTACAAACAGCAGCAACAAAAAGCCAATGAGGATATTTACAATTTGATGATCTCTCAGCAAAATACAATTGAGGCTAACCGCGTTCAAGAAAAAAAACGTGTTGCGCAAGAATTGCATGATGGTGTTTTAGGCAGAATGTTTGGCGTGAGAATGAATTTAGAAGGCTTAAATCAATTCAATGATGATTTAGCAGTTACTCAGCGGCATGATTATTTATCAGAATTGAAAAATATTGAACAAGATATTCGTGAAATTTCACATGATTTGAATAGGGAAAAATCAGAATTAATTAATAACTTCGTTGCAATTGTAGACAATCTTTTTGAAGAACAAAGAAAAACATTTCCTTCTAAATTGATTTCTAGCATAGATTCAACTATAAAATGGGATTTGGCTGTCAATTCAGTGAAGATTAATCTGTACAGAATTATTCAAGAATCTTTACAGAATATTAATAAATATGCAAATGCTTCAACAATAAAAGTAGAACTTAAAAAACAGGAAAATAATATTATATTAACAATTACAGACAATGGTGTTGGTTTTAATGTGAATCTTAAAAAGAAAGGAATTGGTTTGCAAAATATGATTTCACGTGCAAAAGAATGTAAAGGAGAATTTAATGTGCAATCTAAAAAAGACGAAGGAACCACAATCACTGTTAGTATTCCAATAGGATAACCCTAAATACCTATATACTAAATGACAATTGAACCAGCTGCAACAAAGCTAAAAAAGAATATCTTAATTGTTGACGATCATCCTTTTATCATTCAAGGATATAAAAATGCTATCACTAGATATAATCCAGAAAATTATGATTTTGTGATTTCAGAAGCCAAAGATTGTCAATCAGCTTTTGGGTTGATTACTAATACGGATTCTTTAGTATTTGATATTGCTTTTTTAGACATCAGTATGCCATCTTATGAAGAAGAAGGATTGTATTCTGGAGAAGATTTAGCGAAGTTAATTTTGCAATACATGCCTAATTGTAAAATTATTATGCTAACCATGTTTACTGAATTTTTGAAGTTAAAAACACTCATTAATAATGTAAATCCAAGAGGTTTAGTTATTAAAAACGATTTAACTTTTGATGAATTATTGAATACTTTTGATAAGGTAATTAACGATCAAACGTATTATAGTAAGTCTATTTTAGAAATGCTTAGTTCTCATGATAATTCAATTGAAATTGATTTATTCGACAAACAAATATTATTTCATTTGTCCAAAGGAACGAAGATTCAGGACATACCTCAATTTGTGCCTATATCTTTAAATGCAATTGAATCAAGAAAAACGAATCTTAAAGAATTACTAGAAGTTGTAAACGGCGATGATGTTGATCTTGTAAAAGCAGCCAAAAATAAAGGATTAATTTTTTAAACAAAAATCCGTCTCATTTAGAATGGAGACGGATTTTTATTTTTTATTCACTCAAAGCATTCCAGCCACGCGCTTTTAATGGAATTTTAGTATTGGCACGAGTAACTAGATGAATTCCTTCACTCTCTTCGGTCATATGTCCAATGATTGAAAAATTAGGATTTCCTTTAATTTTATCAAAATCATCAATGGGGATAGTGAATAATAATTCATAATCTTCACCACCGTTGATAGCCACCGTTGTGCTGTCAATATCAAATTCTTCACATACATTGATGAATTGTGGATCAAGAGGCAATTTGTCTTCGTATAAATTACAACCCACTTTAGATTGTTTACACAAATGAATAATTTCGGATGACAATCCATCTGAAATATCAATCATCGATGTTGGTTTTATTTCTAAGGCGTGCAATAAAGTACGAACGTCTTTGCGAGCTTCTGGTTTTAATTGACGTTCAATTAAATAAGTATATAATTCTAAATCAGGTTGCGAATTTGGGTTTACCTGGAAAACTTGTTTTTCTCTTTCTAAAACCTGCAATCCCATATAAGCCGCGCCAATATCACCAGTAACTACTAATAAATCGGTTGATTTTGCTCCATTTCTATACACAATTTCTTCTTCATCTGCTTCACCTAAAACTGTAATGCTGATAATTAATCCTTTTTGAGAAGAAGTCGTATCGCCCCCAATAACATCTACTTTGTATTCATTTGCAGCAAGTGTAATTCCGTGAAACAATTCTTCCATAGCTTCTAATGGAAAACGATTGGAAACCGCAACTGAAACGGTAATTTGAGTTGCTTTGGCATTCATTGCACAAATGTCTGAAACATTCGAAACAACAGCTTTGTAACCCAAATGTTTCAACGGCATATAAGCAAGGTCAAAATGAACACCTTCGACCATAATGTCAGTAGAAACCACTACTTTTTTGTCTTTGAAATCCAAAACTGCAGCATCATCACCAATTCCTTTTAAGGTAGAAGCTTGGCTGATTTCAAAATTTTTAGTCAAATGGTCTATCAATCCAAATTCGCCCAATTGAGCAATGCTTGTACGTTGTGGGTTTTTATCTTCAATCATGGGTATTGCGAGGAACGAACTAATCTTCGTTCACTTTGATTTAATTTATTAATAATATTCAAAGGCACAAAGATACAAAGATGGAAAGGTTTTGGCTAATTAAAAAAATCCAGAAAATGAATTGTTTTAAATGGTGATTGTTATTCGGTTTTTTTGCATCTTTAATTCCAATTAAAATTTAAAAAAATGAAATCATTTGATATAGTTACACTAACAGTCAATCCAGCAATTGATAAAAGTACTCACTTGAAAGGCTTAGTTCCAGAACAGAAAATAAGATGTGAAGCGCCAAGATATGATGCTGGCGGAGGCGGAATTAATGTTTCAAAGGCTATTTCAAGATTAGGTGGAAGTTCACTAGCGTTATTTACAGCTGGAGGTTTTACAGGTAAATTACTTGAAGAATTAATCAATAAAGAAGGGATTTCGTCTAAAACTATTGAAGTTGAAGCCTGGACTAGAGAAAATTTCATCGCAGTGGATGATAATACTAATTCGCAGTATCGTTTTGGTTTTCCAGGTGGTAAAATTTCGTCAGAAGAAGCACAAAAAATATTGAATTCGATTTCCAATTTAGATACTCAGTTTTTAGTCGTTAGCGGAAGTTTGAACGAAGGATTATCCAATGATTTTTATCAAGAAATTGCAAAGAATACCAAGGCAAAATTAATTATTGATACTTCGGGCGAAGCTTTGAAAAAAGTTTTAAAAACAGGTGTTTTTTTAATCAAACCTAATGTAGGCGAACTAGCCCGATTAATAGGTAAAGAACGATTAGAGTTAAATGAAATAAATGATGCCGCAAAACAAATCATTGCGGATGGTGGTGCTGAAATCGTAGTAGTTTCATTAGGACCACAAGGAGCTGCATTGGTTACAAAAGATGTTTATGAATATGTTCCAGCACCTAATGTTGTTAAAAAAAGCACCGTAGGAGCAGGAGATAGTATGGTGGGCGGAATGGTTTGGGCTTTGTCTCAAAACAAAAGTTTAAAAGAAGTCATCCGTTGGGGAGTAGCCTGTGGTTCGGCAGCAACAATGAATGAAGGGACGCAATTGTTCAAATTAGAAGATGCCAAACGATTGTTTGAGTGGTTGCAAAAAAAATAAAATTACTACTGACAAACTGTTGTCACTAGCCGTGTCTAATTTTGAAGAAGTAAAAATTAAAACTTTAAAATTATGAAAACATTAGCTGCACAAGTAATTACTCCTGAAGATTTATTGCAACACTGGCAAGGACATCGTGCCTTAACGCGTCGTGTGATTGAGTTGTTTCCAGAAAAAGATTTCTTCGAATTTTCAATTGGAGGAATGCGACCTCTTTCGAAATTGACTGATGAGCTTTTGGCAATTGCCGTTCCTGGACTCAAGGGAATTGTAAACAAAGAAATCAAGCCATTTGCCGAGGAATCAGAGAAATTAATTTTTAAAGCGCAATATCTTGAAAAATGGGATGAAGCAACAGCAGAAATCAATCAGTATTGGGAAAAATTAGCGATAGAAGATTTTAATGAAACCTTTAATTTGTTTGGACAATATGAATTCCCTGTAATTCAAAATATTTTATATTTTATTGATAACGAAGTGCATCATCGCGGTCAAGCTTATGTATACATGCGTGCGTTAGGCATTGAACCTCCTTTTTTCTGGGAAAGATAAAAACTAAAAAAGCTCCTAAGATGAAATTCATTTTAGGAGCTTTTTTATAAAAGTCGTTGTTTATTTATTTCCAATAATTCCAGAATTCTGGTTTTCAATTTTTCTGGTTCCAATATGCTAGCATAATCTCCAAACATCAAATACCAGCGCGAAAATCCTTCCAAAGTAGCACAAGACATAAATGTCATTTCGATTTTGTCATCTATTTTCTTTTCAGAAACAAAGCCATGGTATTTTCGCTCGGAGGTTAAATATTTAGCAATTTTTTTATCTACAAGAATTCGAATTTTAGTAGTCGGAATATTTTTGCTTTTATCCAAATACGTTTCTAATGCATCGTGCTCTATAGAGAAAGGAATTTCTGTTTTTTTGATTTCGTGAATTCGATCGGCTCGAAACTGACGATAATCCTTTCGCAAATGGCAATAACCAAGCATATACCAATTGTTGTTGTCGTGAAAAAGGCCAACTGCTTCAATATTTCGTTCCGTAATTTCATCTGCATCAATGGCTTGATAGGAAAGAATTACTTGTGTTTTCTCGGCTATACTTTCAAAAATTATGGCTAAAGTATTCGGTGATTTATCATTAAAAAGTTTTTCTGAAGACTGCATTAAAACATTCGATTCAATGCTGGAAACCCAGTCTTTATCATCACTTCTAAGTACAGCTTTTAGTTTATACATCGCTGAAGCGTAATGATTTCCAAGAGTGACATCCGTAAATTTCTGCATTAGTTTTTCAGCAGCAATAAAACTGCTGGCTTCTTCTCTCGTAAACATTACAGGAGGCAATCGATAGCCGTCCATTAAAGCATAACCTACGCCCGCTTCACTGTAAATAGGAACTCCCGAAGCTTCTAAAGTGCGAATGTCACGATAAATAGTTCTCAAACTCACCTCAAACCGATTTGCCAATTCCTGTGCTTTTACAATTTTTTTGGATTGCAATTGAATAAGAATGGCAACAATGCGGTCAAATCGTTTTGGGGTTTCATCCATTTTTTGGAGGTTCTGAGTTACTAAGATTTTGAGAGGCTAAGATACAAAGCTTCGTAATAAAAAAACCTGACAATTTTCATCGTCAGGTTTCCTCTTTATTCTTTGTTCTTTCTTCTAATTTTTAGAAAAAAGATTAGTTGTTCAATTTAAAAACAGCCATAAATGCTTCTTTTGGAATTTCTAATTTTCAAGTAAAATCAAATCCAACTCTTCAATATTTTTAAATCCTTTGTCAGAAGTAATTAATGGAATTTGGAAAAGAATACACGTTGAGGCAATTATTGCATCGGGTAGTTTTATAGAATGCTTTTGTTTTAATTTGATAGTTTGAAGTTTAATGTCTTCACTAAAGTTAAAAATAAAACTATCTTTTAATAAATTTTAAGGATTTTTCTTCCTGTTTAGAAATGTTTTTATGACCAAGAAGTTCTATTTCTGAAATAAAAGAAACGCCAAAATTATAATTCAAAAAGGGTTCAATAAAAGGCTTTCCTTCATGTAAATAAATCAGGAAATTAGTGTCGGCTAAAAAATCAATCTTCATTTTTCCTTGTTTCCAATTGATATTCTAATCCGTCAATATTTCGTTTTAGTTTTCCAAAATGTTTAGAAAGGTTACCTTTTTTAGAAGCAGATTTCTCTTTTTTTTCTAAAATAGTATCAATTTCTTTTTTGGTGTTTTTCTTTTTTATAATCAAGACCATAACTAAAATTTTTATTAAAGTTAAGAAATTTAATTGAACTAAATAAAAAACCTGACAATTTTCATCGTCAGGTTTCCTCTTTATTCTTTGCTCTTTCTTCTATTTTCTAGAAAAAAGATTAGTCATTCAATTTCAAAACAGCCATAAACGCCTCTTGTGGAATTTCAACGTTTCCTACTTGACGCATACGTTTTTTACCTTTTTTCTGTTTTTCCAACAATTTACGTTTACGTGAAATATCTCCACCATAACATTTGGCGGTAACGTCTTTACGAAGTGCTTTTATCGTTTCACGAGCGATAATTTTTGCTCCAATTGCTGCCTGAATTGGAATATCAAATTGCTGTCTCGGAATCAGCTCGCGTAATTTTTCAGTCATTTTTTTACCAATGTGGTAGGCATTATCTTCGTGAATTAAAGCAGAAAGTGCATCAACATTCTGAGCATTTAATAACACATCTAGTTTAACTAATTTAGAAGTTCGCATTCCTATTGGCGTATAATCAAAAGAGGCATAACCTTTAGAAACAGTTTTTAAACGGTCATAGAAATCAAATACAATTTCGGCCAATGGCATGTCAAAATTCAATTCAACTCTTTCTGTTGTCAAATACGTTTGATTGGTAATCAAACCACGTTTTTCGATACACAAACTCATTACATTCCCAACAAAATCAGATTTAGTAATGATAGTGGCTTTAATATACGGTTCTTCCACTCGATCCAGTTTTGATGGTTCCGGTAAGTCAGAAGGATTGTTTACAATCAAAATAGTATCTGGTTCTTTTTTAGTAAACGCATGATACGAAACGTTAGGAACCGTAGTAATTACCGTCATGTCAAACTCACGTTCCAGACGTTCCTGGATAATTTCCATGTGCAACATTCCTAAGAATCCGCAACGGAAACCAAAACCTAAAGCCGCCGAACTTTCTGGAGTAAACACCAGCGAAGCATCGTTCAGTTGTAGTTTTTCCATTGACGAACGTAAATCTTCGTAATCTTCAGTATCCACTGGGTAAATTCCAGCAAAAACCATTGGTTTTACATCCTCAAAACCAGTAATCATATTGGTCGTTGGCGTTTTGGCATCGGTAATAGTATCACCTACTTTTACTTCTTTCGCTTCTTTAATTCCCGAAATCAAGTAACCAACATCACCAGTTGAAATTACATTTTTTGGAACCTGATTTAATTTCAAAGTACCTACTTCATCAGCAAAATATTCATTGCCTGTAGCCATGAATTTAATTTTTTGACCTTTTTTTATTTCTCCATTTTTTACACGGAAAATAACCTCAATTCCTCTAAAAGGATTGTAGTGAGAGTCAAAAATCAATGCTTGCAATGGTTCGTCTTTATTTCCTTTTGGAGCAGGAATTTTTTCGATAATGGCAGCCAGAATATTTTCGACACCAAAACCTGTTTTTCCAGAAGCATGAATAATATCTTCTAGTTTACATCCTAATAAATCAATAATATCATCGCTTACTTCCTCAGGATTAGCCGATGGTAAGTCTACTTTGTTTAACACTGGAATAATTTCCAGATCGTTTTCTAAAGCCAAATATAAGTTCGAAATAGTTTGCGCCTGGATACTTTGTGCAGCATCTACAATTAACAAAGCGCCTTCGCAAGCGGCGATAGAACGAGAAACTTCATACGAAAAATCCACGTGTCCAGGAGTATCAATTAAGTTCAGAATATATTCTTCGCCTTTATAGGTATATTCCATTTGGATCGCATGGCTCTTAATTGTAATTCCACGTTCGCGTTCCAGGTCCATGTTGTCTAGCAATTGCGCTTTTTCTTCACGGGCTGTAACGGTTTGAGTCGCTCCTAATAATCGGTCGGCTAAAGTACTTTTTCCGTGGTCAATATGAGCAATAATGCAAAAATTTCTTATGTGTTTCATCTTCGTAAATCCATCAATTTATAGCCAAAATAGATCAGCATTTTAATATGCAAATATAGTTCAAAGTTTTTAACATTTTTAATTAATATTTTAAGTCATAAATAGTAAAGATTAAACAAATCATAAATGTTTGTAGGTGTAAAAGATGATGTCTTTTTATTGCTAAATTTGTTACCCCTTAAATCTAAAATAAGTGAATTACGATAAGCTAAAAGACAAACTAGAAATCCTTGCTGACGCTGCTAAATATGATGTGTCTTGCTCTTCTAGTGGAGGAAATCGTAAAAATAGCAACAAGGGTCTTGGAGACTCGTCGGCTTCAGGAATTTGCCATACTTATACCGAAGATGGTCGATGTGTTTCGTTATTGAAAATTTTACTGACTAATTTCTGTATTTATGATTGTGCTTATTGCGTTACAAGAAAAAGTAACGACATTGAGCGCGCCGCTTTTACAGTCGAAGAAGTGGTGGATTTGACCATCAATTTTTATAGAAGAAATTACATTGAAGGATTGTTTTTAAGTTCCGGAATTTTTAAAAACGCCGATTATACCATGGAACGTTTGGTTCGTGTTGCCAAAAAATTGCGTTTGGAACATAATTTTAATGGATACATTCATCTAAAAAGTATTCCTGGAGCTTCCGATGATTTAATGCGCGAAGCCGGATTATATGCCGATAGATTGAGTATGAATTTAGAAATCCCAACAGAATCAGGTTTGAAATTATTGGCGCCAGACAAAAATCATCAGGACATGATTAATCCAATGCGTTTTGTGAAAAACGAGTTGATTCAATATAAAGAAGAAAAGAAAAAATTTAAAAGCACGCCAAAATTTGCTCCAGCGGGTCAAAGTACTCAGGTGATTGTGGGTGCAACACAGGAAAATGATTTTCAAATCATTCACGTTGCTGATCATTTTTATAATAATTTCAACATGAAACGGGTATATTATTCGGGTTATGTACCTATTTCTAATGATACTCGATTGCCTGCCATTGGTACTCAGGTTCCGTTAATTCGTGAAAACAGATTGTATCAGGCCGATTGGCTGATGCGTTTTTATGGCTTTAAAGCCAATGAGATTCTGGAAAAAGACAATCCATTTCTTGATTTAGATGTCGACCCAAAAATGGGTTGGGCTTTACGAAACATCACTCAATTTCCGGTAATTATTCAAAGTGCACCTTTAGAAATGATTCTTCGGGTTCCGGGAATTGGAGTAAAATCAGCACATAAAATTGTTCATGCAAGACGATTCCAAAATTTGACGATGGAACATCTTAAGAAAATTGGAGTTTCTGTAAATCGAGCCAAATATTTTATTTCGGTTAGTAATGAAAACATGCATTTAAAATTCCTGAATGCATTGAATTTAAAGGAAATTATTTTAACCGATATGAAATCTAAATTCGAAAAGCCATTTGATAACCAATTATCGCTACTCAATGACGCTACTTTCTTACGATAGTACTTTTGAAGGTTTTTTGACGGCGGTTTTTGAAATCTATGAATTCAAATATTCGAACCCGAAAATTATCAAAAAAGACGATTTACAGCAAAATCTCTTTGCCGATGCTATTGAAATTATTACCGATAATTCAAAATCAGATCGTGTTATAAAAAAACTCAATACGCAATTAGAAAGTGATGGTGTAAGAAGTTTGATTTATGCATTTTTATCTGAAAAACCAGGAATCGAAGACGTACTTTTTAATGTAATCAATTATTCGGTAGAAAATCCTAAACTCAATATTCTGAAAGATTTTGCTAACGATAATGTTTTGCAAATTGTTCAGCTTACCAAAAGTGTTGGTCGAGAAAAACACCGAATGGAAGCATTTGTACGATTCGAACAATTGAAAGATGGTATTTATTTTGCCAAAATTGATCCCGATTTTGATGTTCTGACCTTGATAATTCGGCATTTTAAAAACCGTTATCAGGATCAAAAATGGCTCATTTATGATTTACGCAGAAAATATGGAGTCTATTATGATTTGAAAGATATTGAAATTGTTTCGATGGATTTGGATATAAAATCATTAGAGGATAAAAACAATCAGGTTTTTTCAGAAACGGAACTGAATTACCAAAAACTTTGGTGGGAATATTTTGATCATACTAATATTAAAGAACGAAAAAACACCAGGCTTCACGTTCAACACGTTCCAAAACGCTATTGGAAATACCTTACCGAAAAGAAAATGTTTTAGACTTGAGAACATTTCCGTAATTTTGCAGCAAATTTCAGAAGATGATAAAGATAGGCAACATAGAATTACCCGATTTCCCATTATTACTCGCACCAATGGAGGACGTAAGTGATCCGCCATTTCGTCGTTTGTGTAAAATGCACGGAGCGGATATGATGTATTCTGAATTTATTTCTTCTGAAGGTTTGATTCGTGACGCCATCAAAAGCAGAATGAAATTGGATATTTTTGATTACGAACGTCCTGTGGGAATTCAGATTTTTGGTGGAGATGAAGAAGCTATGGCACTTTCGTCAAAAATTGTGACTACTGTAAATCCGGATTTAATTGATATCAACTTTGGTTGTCCGGTTAAAAAAGTAGTTTGCAAAGGTGCTGGCGCTGGAGTTTTGAAAGATGTTGATTTGATGATCCGTTTAACAAAAGCGGTAATAGATAGTACAAATCTTCCTGTAACGGTAAAAACTCGTTTGGGTTGGGATGACAGTTCGATTAATATTGATGAAGTTGCCGAAAGGTTGCAGGATATTGGTGTGCAAGCGTTGAGTATTCATGCTCGAACTCGTGCTCAGATGTACAAAGGTCATTCCGACTGGTCACATATTGCCAGAGTGAAAAACAATCCTAGAATTACAATGCCAATTTTCGGAAACGGAGATATTGATTCACCAGAAAAAGCATTACAGTATAAAAACGAATACGGTATCGACGGAATCATGATTGGTCGTGCCGCTATTGGTTATCCCTGGATTTTTAACGAAATCAAACATTATTTTAAAACGGGTGAACATTTAGCAAAACCTACTGTGGCTGATAGAGTGGAAGCAGTGCGTAATCACCTGACTTGGGCAATGGACTGGAAAGGAGAACGTTTAGGAATTGTAGAAACCAGACCACATTATACTAATTATTTCAAAGGAATTCATTCTTTTAAAGCCTACAAACAAAAATTAGTCACTTTAGATCGTCCCGAAGAATTATTTGCAGTTTTGAATGAAATTCAGGATGCATATTCGGGTTATGAGGTGGTGTAAGAATTTTAGAATCTAAATTAGTGTTTTCTAAATTTTCGTTATATTTGTTATAAATAGGATTCATTATGAGTGTTCAAACAGAAAAATCTCTTTTAATTGATTTACTTCAAAATATCAATGACGCTTCTATTATTCAGAAAGTGAAGAATTTTGTTTTGCACGAAATTGAACCTGCACCTTTATCAGATAATCAAAAAAAAGAACTGGATAGGAGGATAACAGATCATCGAGAAAATCCTAAATCTGGAGTAGATGCATTTGAGTTTTTAGATTCTTTAAAATCTAAATATGAGTTGTAATAAACTCATATTAAAACAAATGTAGCGGTTGAAATTGAAGATGTAATTTCTTTTTATGCTTCGAAAAATAGTATTCTAGCCAAACGAATAGAAAAAGAAATACGATTGGCTTTTAAAACTATCGTCAAAAATCCTGAAAGTTTTCAGTGTCGCTATTCAGAAATCAGAATATTTTGGTTGAATAAATTTCCTTACGGTTTGTATTATATTTGGGAAAATGACGAAGTGGTTGTTTTAGCATTTTGGCATTCTAAAGAAGATATTCCTAATAAACTTCCAAAGATTTTATAAATTATTCCAACAATTTTTTACTTACACGACTACTTGCAATAAGGGAAGCAATAAATCCAAGAGAAACAATTGTTGCCATAACAATTAGTACATTTTCTATCGAAAAAACAACAGGATAAGCTAATGTTGGAGTAATCATTATAAGTTTGAAATGCTGTTGTACAAGTACAATGATAATTCCTAAAACGAGTCCGATAATTCCACCTATAAGACTTAATAAAGTACCTTGAAGTAAAAATATTTTTCGCAAGTTTTTAATTTCAATTCCCAGGTTAAAAAGGGTTTTTAAGTTTCCTTTTTTGTCCAGAATCATCATAATTAATGCGCCAATAAGATTGAATAATGCCACTACTATTACAAGCGTAAAAATGAGGTAGACAGCAATATTCTCGGTATTCAACATTTTGTAGAGTGATTCGTTGAGTTGCGCTCTGTTTTTAATAGTTGCTTTTCCTTTAAAAACATTATTCAGCTTTTGGATAATTGCATTTTCATCGGCATTGGGTTTTTCTTTGAGCTCAATTGCCGAAATTTGATTGCTTTTGTATTCCAATAATTCCTGAGTTAAACCTAAATCGGCAAAAACATATTTAGAATCCAGATCTTCGTTGATAGCATAAATACCAATAGGGAAAATCTCCGATTTATTAAAAGCTTGTTCGGCATTTTCAATAGTTCCTTTCCCTGCTTTGGGAACTAAAACTTCTAAATGTTTGTTAAAGTCTAGTAAACCTAAGGAGAGTTTTTGAACAAAACCAAAACCCACAACTACCTGACGAGTGTCTTCTTCAAGCCATTGTCCGGTGTAAATTATTTTATCCAAATTATTGACTTTGCTGTAGTTTTTATCAACGCCTTTTAAATAAGTTACTTCTTGTTTGTTGTCAAAAGTAAATAAAACGCGTTCTTCAATAATTTTAGAATAAGAAACCAAACCGTAAATTTTCTTGATTTCGGCTTCTTGTTCTGGAGTAATAAAAAAAGATTTGCCTAGAGTGCTTGATATTTTTAAATCGGGATCAATATCATTACTAAACGAAAGACTAAAAACTTTTAGTCCGCTAAAAACCGATAAAACCACAAACAAAGCCATTGCACCAACAATGATTCCCATGCTCGCGATGCGATTAATAATGTTAATGGCATTGTTTTTACTATTGCTACGAATGTAACGTTTGGCTATGTATAGCGGAAAATTCAAACTTTATTGAAATTTACGTTTCTCTAATAAATCCCTGTTTTCAATTGGGTTTTCTTGATTTTTCAAAGCGTTGTTAATTTTTTCAATATAATCCAAAGAGTCATCGATAAAGAAAACTAAATTAGGAACTCTTCTTAATTGTTTGCTCACTCTTTGTGCTAAATCATGCTTAATCAACTGCGTATTCGATTTAATTCCGTCCAAAGTTTCCTGTGCTTTTTCTTGAGGAAAAACGCTCAAATATACTGTAGCCACAGATAAATCAGAAGTCACCGATACTTTGGATACCGAAATAACCAAATTACTAACTCCATTTTTTCTCACTTCACCTTGCAGGATATCCACCAAATCTTTTTGGATAACTCCGCCTATTTTTTTCTGTCTGTTTGTTTCCATAGTGCAAAAATACTACTTTTAAAGATTAAATAAGCAATTTTATAATTTCTGATTTTTAGGAGCTATTTCCCGCTATTCGTTTCAATCTTTTCTTGTCTCAAAAAAAGGAGACAAGAAAAGGATTTCCACTGCTATCG
>NZ_JBCFQK010000026.1:0-43549 GCF_041729735.1 Flavobacterium magnesitis
TTTTCTTTTCCCCGTCCCTAAAGGGGAAAAAATTTAAAGAGACTCTAACTCTATTAATCGATTATTCCGGACTCTCAACATTACTATTCTGAACCGTTTCTTCAGAACGAATTTCAGTATGACGTATTTCTCCTCCAGAAGTTCCCACTTTTGTGGAAAAAAATACGGCAACTATTGCTATAACTAAAATGGCATACGAAAAGAAACTCGCTTTTGGATGTTTTTTAATATTGGTTATCAATCCAATAATGGAAACAATTCCAAGTAAATACATGATGATGGCAAATCTTTCAGCAAATTCTTCATGTTCGTGGATGATTTTATGACCAATATTAGGCATATCTTCTACTAATTCTTCAGCTCCCTCACCAGTAGCCATGCTGAAAAATGAGAAAAGAGCAGCAATAACAAATAAGCAGTATGCCGTATTTTTTACGGAATTGTTTTTAAAAAATAAACCTCCTAATAAAACCAATAATCCTAGAATGCTTCCAACAATTGGAAAATGGTTTACTAAAAGGTGTAAATGAGCGTCGTTCATAATTTTTTTATTTTTTAATTCAGATACAAAATTGCAATTAAAGACAAAGATGCAATAAATCCCCATAATAAAATTCCTTGTATTAAAGGTTTTATTCCAACGGCTAGTAAAACGGAACTACTTAGTCCTGAACCAATAAAAAACAAAGTAACTGTTAGTCCAATTTTAGCAATTGAAACAATATAAGGCGTTACAATTGCCGCTTGAGGAACGTAAGTATTTACAATCATTGCTAATATAAAAAATCCTATAAAATATGGGATTTTTATTTTGCTGGTTTTATTCTTAAACAAGAAACTCGTTAATAAAACAATAGGAATAATCCATAAAGCACGCGCCAGTTTTACTGTAGTTGCAATTTGCAAAGCCAATGAACCATATTTATTAGCAGCTCCTACCACCGAACTCGTATCGTGAATGGCTAAGGCACACCACAGTCCAAAATCTTCTTGAGATAATTCCAACCAATGTCCGATTGTTGGAAACAAAAACAAAGCAATCGAATTCAGAATAAAAATGACACCTAAAGCTACCGAAGTTTGCTTTTCGTCCGATTTAATAACTGGAGTAATCGCTGCAATTGCACTTCCTCCACAAATAGCAGTTCCGCAAGAAATTAAATGAGACGTTTTTTTATCTGTCTTGAGCCATTTTCCTAAAAAAGTTCCCAATAAAATGGTACTAAACAAAGTGACAACCGTTAATATAAAACCTTCTTTGCTCGAATGTAAAGCATTGGTAACATTCATTCCAAACCCCAAACCCACTACCGAAACCTGAAGTAAAACGTGAATTATTTTATGATTTAAATGCAACCAAGGATGTCCTGAAATATTAGCAACCAATAATCCAAGCAATAATGCAATGGGCGGACTTATTATTCCTGTCAAGCAAACGATAAGCAAACTAACAAAAATAATTTGCTGTACTCTGCTATGTTTTTCGAAATTAAAGATTCCGTTTTCAGGGAAAATTTTTGATTGTTTTTTCAAGAGAAATCTTTTGTATTAAAATTTAAAATTGGTTACAACAAACCATTGTATTTTCGAACAAACCATTCGATGGCAAAAAAACTACAAATTAAAACCAACAACCATTTCCAGTCAATCAAAGGCGAACGACTGATGTTGTTTTTTTCAATCGTTTTATAGTTTTCATCCGCTAAAAGTGATTGAATTAAAGCATCCATTTGATTTGGAAAATAAACTTTTCCTTGTGTCAAAGTAGCTAATTGATTCAATCGATTCAAGTCAGGATTTACAAATTGTTTTTCGATATCAAAATCTAAAATTTCAAAATGACTCGAATACGTCGATTTTGAGTTCAATTCTTTTACTGTAAAATTATAAGTGCCTGCTGGCAAACCGTCCAAATTAACTTTGTAAGCATTATTGCTTTTCAGTAAATCGTAAGTTGTAGTTTTTTTAGTTTTCGAATTAACCAATATAATGCTCAAATGTGCTTTTTCGTCAAACTCATAATTTTTATTGAAATATTGTGCTGTAATTTCGATAGCATCGCCTGAATTATAAAAACTTTCGTGATTGACAATCAAAGATTTTTTAGAATTAGTACTCGCTAAAAACTGAACGATTTTATCAATAAAAACATCGTACTTATCAAAAGATTCATTTTGAATATGACTTTCTAATCGCCATTTCCAACTGTTTTCTCCTAATAAAAAGGCCGAACGGCTTCCTTGATTTTCACTAAAAGCAAGTAAAGGTGCTTCGGTCTCCATATTTCTAATTTTTGAAGAAAGTAAAATATTAATGCTTCCATTAACCTTAATTTTTCCATACGGATTTTGTAAAGGCGGAAAATTTTCGAAACCAATATTATCAAGAGCAAAAAGATTGAATTGCGAATTGAATCCAGCTAAATAATCTTCTTTTTGCGAAGTCATTTTAAATTCTAAATTATTCTGTTGCTGGTTTAAAAATCCAAAATCAGTATGTGTTCCCGTAATAATAAATGTATTGATTCGAGCCAATTTATTCGATTCAAAAATAGATTTGAATTCAGATGTAGGCTGATATAAAATCAAAACATTGTAACCATTTAATTGGTTGATTTGTTTTGGTTTAAAAACAGTCACTTTACGTTGTGCATTAGATTCGATTGCTCGTTTTAAAGCTGCAATATCAGGATGATTTATCGATGAAATTATAGCAACATTTGTTTTTTGATCAATGATTTCAACAGCAAAATTTTTATGATTGTTATAGCTATTTATTTCTTTTTCAGTCGAAATCAAACTAGCCTTATACAACTGCGTTCCTATTTTATTTGCAGTTAAAAGTACATTTACAACCGCTGTATTTTTAGTTGGCGAAAAAGAAACACGCTGTTTGTTTAGAACTGAATTTCCCTGCGAAATTTGAAAATCAGCAGTTATATTTTTTGTTCCCGAATACTGTAGAAAAACTTCAACTGGAAACTGATTTTTTAGAAAAGCATATTTATTAACATTCAGTTGGTTGATTTTTAAATCTAAAACAGTTGTCGTATCTCCTAAAACAACAGGAAATACTTTATTCGAAGCATCAAAACTATATACATAATCATTTCCTGAGGTTTGATTTCCATCACTAATAAGTACAGTTGGAAAAGAATTATTTCGATTAATAGCTTTTAAACCTTTAGCAATTCCGTCTAAATTGGTTTGTGTTCCCTTGAAATCTAATTTCTGAAAAGGTAAAAATTCCGAATCAAATTGATAGGATTGAATATTGTATTTTTCTTTTAAATCTTTATTCGATGTAAGTTTTGTATATAATTCGGCAGCTGTTTGATCTGCTTTCAAATTAACAATAGAACTCGAATTATCAGCAACAATGGCAAGAATTGGTTTTTCAACAACAGTAGTATTGGTTGTAATCAATGGATTAATCAGCAACAATAACAAACCGAAAATCCCTAAAAAACGTAAAAAAGCCAACAGCAAATTAATTTTTAATTTACTCTTGGCTTTGTAATAATATTGAAAATAAGACAACCCAACTGCTACTATTAAAGAAAATACAAGTAATAGAATGGTGTTAGTTGTCATTTATTTTTTAATTTAAAGATTGAAAGATTTAATAATTTAAAAATTCTAAACATTTACGAATATAAAAAATCTTTAAATTCTTAAATCATTAAATCTTTGAATGTAATTTTATGTTAACATTCCTCCACAAACATTTAATACTTGCCCTGTTACATAAGCACTCAAATCTGAAGCTAAGAATAAACAAGCATTTGCAACATCTTCAGTAGTTCCACCACGTTTCAACGGAATTCCTTCTGTCCATCCTTTTACAACATCTTCGCTTAATTTAGCAGTCATTTCAGTTTCAATAAATCCTGGAGCAATTGCATTACAACGAATGTTACGAGAACCTAATTCTAAAGCTACTGATTTTGTAAATCCAATAGCACCGGCCTTAGAAGCAGCATAATTGGTTTGTCCTGCATTTCCAGAAACTCCTACAACTGAACTAATATTGATGATTGAACCCGCACGTTTTTTCAAAAATGTTTTTTGAATAGCTTTAGTCATATTGAAAACCGATTTCAAATTCACATCGATTACCTGATCAAAATCAGCCTCTGACATACGCATTAATAAATTATCTTTTGTAATTCCGGCATTGTTGATTAAAATATCAACAGTACCAAAATCAGCCAAAACAGTATCTACTAAAGTTTGTGCTTCGTTAAAATCAGCTGCATTGGATTTATATCCTTTTGCTTTAATACCTAAAGCGTTTAATTCATTTTCTAAAGCCAAAGCTGATTCAGCTGATGAGCTATAAGTAAAAGCTACATTAGCACCGCTTTTTGCAAAAACTTCTGCAATTCCTCTTCCAATTCCGCGACTTGCGCCTGTGATGATGGCTACTTTTCCTTCAAGTAATTTCATATTATGATATAAGTTTATTTACTAAATTGAGATACAAATATAAACGATTTAGCTGTTTTATAAAATTTATGCTATAAAAAAAGCCTTACCGAAGCAAGGCTATTCCTAATATTATTTTATTACATTGAAAATGAACTAGAAAGCTACATTCCATCTTGGCAATTTAGCGTTTTCGCTTAAAAAGTTTTGTAAAACTTGTCCTTCTACAAAAGTTGGAATTACTTTAGTATCGTCATTAAATGTTTCGTACCAAACTACTTCTAAACGGCTAATTTCTTCTTTTTTCATTTGTGCAGGCCAAGAATATTTTCTTCCTGTTTTTGCAAATTGGTGACCGTTTACAATTTTATCATACAATCCACCATTTTTAGTTTTCAAAGTACCATCATTTTGTACTGTTCCTGTAGAACCTACCATGATTAATTCTTTTGCTTCAGCAACATCATAAACTAAAAACACACCTGAACCTTCAGTAGCGTTACAAACTTCTTCTAAGCTATCTTCTATTGTTAATGAAAACTGATTTTTTACTTTGAATCCTTCTAATTCCTTATACATAGTATTCTCTTTTGAATTGAATTTTCAAAAAAAGCGACAATAAAAGCCTGTTTTTTTGAAACCAATTATTAATTTTTTATTTATTTCAAACAAAATTAGCGTTGCTAATTTTAATCGAGTGCAAATGTATTTCTTTAATTCTGTTTTATGCTAAAAAAGCCCCACAAATGTGAGGCTTAATTTATTTAAATTCGGTTTTAGAGATTATCCTAAAACTTCTTTTACTTTTTTACCAATTTCAGCTGGTGAATCAACAACGTGAATTCCGTTGTCTCTCATAATTTGTTTTTTAGCAGCAGCAGTATCGTCAGAACCTCCAACAATAGCACCAGCATGTCCCATAGTTCTACCAGCAGGAGCAGTTTCTCCAGCGATAAAACCAATTACAGGCTTGCGGTTACCATCAGCTTTAATCCATTTAGCAGCATCAGCTTCTAATTGTCCACCAATTTCACCAATCATGATAATTGCTTCAGTTTCTGGATCATTCATCAATAACTCAACCGCTTCTTTAGTAGTTGTTCCAATGATTGGATCTCCACCAATACCGATAGCAGTAGTGATTCCTAATCCTTGTTTTACTACTTGGTCAGCAGCTTCGTAAGTTAAAGTTCCTGATTTAGAAACAATACCGATAGTTCCTTTTTTGAAAACAAAACCTGGCATGATACCTACTTTAGCTTCACCTGGAGTGATGATACCTGGACAGTTAGGCCCAATTAATCTAGCGTTTCTTTCTTTAACGTAGTTGTTTGCATAGATCATATCAGCAACAGGAATACCTTCAGTAATTGCAATAATTACTTTAATTCCAGCATCAGCAGCTTCCATAATAGCATCAGCAGCAAAAGCTGGCGGTACAAAAATGATAGAAGTATCAGCACCTGCTTTTTCAACCGCATCTTTAACTGTATTAAAAACAGGAAGATCTAAGTGAGTTGATCCTCCTTTACCTGGAGTTACACCACCTACAACGTTAGTACCGTATTCAATCATTTGAGAAGCGTGGAAAGTACCTTCGCTTCCTGTAAAACCTTGAACAATTATTTTGGAATCTTTGTTAACTAAAACACTCATGATATATATTTTATGTGATTTTTAAATTTGTGATGCAAAAATAAGGTTTTCGAAATTATTTTGGGCTCTTTTCTTATCAAAAAAAAGTTTGTTATTGCAATCATTTGTTAGCATCAACACAAATTATTGGCTTTTTAAACAAAATACAATAATTTATTGAGCGCTTTTTTTATTATTTTACTTTATCCAATATTTCTGGAATCCTTTTAATATTAGCCATTTGTTTCAAAAATGACCTTGAATCCTGTGCAGGATTTCCATTGTAAACTTTATTTCCTGATAGGGATTTTGTTACTCCGGCTTGAGCCAATATTACTGCTTTTGAACCAATAGTAATTCCGCTGGTCATACCTACTTGTCCCCAGATAGTAACTTCGTCTTCAATGATAACACATCCTGCAATTCCAGTTTGAGAAGCAATTAAACATTTTTTTCCAATTACTGTATCATGACCTACATGAACCTGATTGTCAATTTTTGTTCCTTCTCCAATGGTAGTATCACAAGTAACACCTTTGTCAATAGTACATAACGCACCAATTCCAACATTATCCTCAATAACTACTCGCCCACCCGAAAGCAACTGGTCAAAACCATCGGGACGTTTTTTATAATAAAAAGCATCTGCTCCAAGAATGGTTCCTGCATGAATAATTACATTATCTCCTAAAACCGTATGGTCATAAATAGAAACATTCGAATGAATTAAACAATTCTTCCCGATAACAACATGATTTCCAACGAAAGAATTTGGTTGAATGACAGTTCCTTCGCCAATTACAGCCGTTGGAGAAATAGCAACTCCAGAAAACTGAAAAGGCTTAAAGTGCTGCGTTAATTTGTTAAAATCACTAAATGGTTCTTCAGAAATCAACAACGCTTTTCCTTCAGGACAATCTACTCTTTTATTGATTAAAACAATTGTAGCGGCTGAATTTAAAGCTTTGTCGTAGTACTTAGGATGATCTACAAAAACGATATCTCCTTTTTCTACCACATGAATTTCGTTCATGCCCAAAACTTGAAAATCTTCATTCCCAACAAATTCACAATTAAGTAAAGCTGCTATTTCTTTTAAAGAATGTGCTCTTGTAAATTTCATAAATTAATTTAAAGATTGAAAAATTTAAAGATTAAAAAATGCTATTGTTAACTTAAAGTTTAAAATCATTTAATCTTTAAATACTTCAATTAAACTACTCTTTTACACGCTCCATGTAAGAACCTGAAGCAGTATCAATTTTAATTTTATCACCTTCATTAATAAACAAAGGTACGTTAACTGTAGCTCCTGTTTCAACAGTCGCTGATTTAGTAGCATTAGTCGCTGTATTTCCTTTTACTCCTGGCTCTGCATACGTTACTTCAAGAATAATTGAAGCTGGCATATCTACTGACAAAGGTAAATCAGTTTCAGTATTCACCTGAACCATTACATTTGTTCCTTCTTTCAATAAATCAGGGTTGTCAAGAATACTTTTGCTTAAAGTAATTTGCTCAAAAGATTCGTTATTCATGAAATGAAATTGATCTCCTTCAGCATATAAATACTGGTAAGTATGTGTTTCCACACGTACATCTTCTATTTTATGTCCTGCTGAAAATGTATTATCCAATACTTTTCCAGTTGTTAAACTTTTTAATTTTGTTCTTACAAAAGCAGGTCCTTTTCCTGGTTTAACATGTAAAAATTCGATAATTTTATAAATATCGTGATTGTATTTAATACAAAGTCCGTTTCTAATATCTGATGTAGATGCCATTTTTTGTTGTTTTTTTTCCACCCCAACCCTACCCGAAGGGGAAGGTAACTGGATGGAATTATGTTACTTAATTATTATATATTTTTTTTATAATCTGATTTAACTCCCTCTCCTTTGGAGAGGGCTGGGGTGAGGATTAATAGTTCCCGCTGTAACCTTTCATAATACCACGAGATGAATTTCTAATAAAATCGATAATTTCATCTCTTTCCGGAGTTGCTTCCATTTCGGCTTCAATAATTCCTAAAGCCTGAGTAGTATTATAATTCTTTTGATATAGAATTCTATAAATATCCTGAATTTCTCTTATTTTTTCGGTTGCAAAGCCTCTTCTTCTTAATCCTACAGAATTAATTCCTACATAAGATAAAGGTTCTTTAGCCGCTTTTGTATAAGGAGGAACATCTTTACGAATTAACGAACCACCAGAAACCATAGCGTGGTCTCCAATATTAATAAATTGATGAACAGCTGCTAAACCACCTAATACGGCGTATTTACCCACAATTACGTGACCACCTAAAAGCACTCCGTTTACAATAATAGCATTATCTCCTACTACGCAATCATGAGCAATATGAGCGGCTGCCATAATTAAACAATTATTTCCAATAACCGTTTGCCCAGAAGCATTTGTACCTCTATTAATGGTTACACATTCTCTAATGGTACAATTGTCACCAATGATTGCTAATGAATCTTCTCCACCAAATTTTAAATCTTGTGGAACTGCCGAGATAACAGCACCAGGAAAAATATTGCAATTTTTTCCAATTCTCGCACCTTCCATGATAGTTACATTAGAACCGATCCAAGTACCATCACCAATTACCACATTATTATGAATGGTTGTAAAAGGTTCAATAACCACATTTTTGGCGATTTTTGCGCCAGGATGAACATATGCTAATGGTTGATTCATCTATTTCTTGTTTTTAATTAATCACCTTAATTACTATTAAAGCCTTCTATAGTAACAGGGAAACTGTTCAATTTATTGTTGTTTTCTAGCTATTTGAGCCATCAATTCAGCTTCAGCAACTAATCTTCCATTAGCATAAGCATTCGCTTGCATGTGACAAATTCCTCTTCTAATAGGAGTAATTAAATCACATTTAAAGATTAAAGTATCTCCAGGTAATACTTTATATTTAAATTTAACATTATCAATTTTCATGAAATAAGTCAAATAATTTTCTGGATCAGGAACGGTACTTAAAACTAAAATTCCTCCTGTTTGTGCCATAGCTTCTACAATTAAAACGCCTGGCATAACGGGAGCATCTGGAAAATGTCCAACAAAGAAATTTTCATTCATGGTTACATTTTTCATTCCCACTACGTGATTATCCGACATTTCGATAATTCTGTCAATCAATAAAAACGGAGGTCTATGAGGCAAAACAGCCATGATTTTATGGATATCCATCAATGGTTCTTGATTTAAATCGTAAACAGGAACGTAATTACGTTGTTCGATTTTAATCATTTTCGCCATTTTTTTAGCAAATTGAGTATTTACAAAATGCCCAGGCTTGTTTGCAATAATTTTCCCTTGAATTTTTGTTCCAATTAAAGCTAAATCACCAATTACATCCAATAATTTGTGTCTTGCAGCCTCATTAGGATAGTGTAAAGTTAAATTATCAAGAATTCCATTTGGTTTTACATTAATCGTTTCTTTACCAAAAGCTACTTTTAAATTCTCCATCGTAGTTTCAGATATTTCTTTATCTACATAAACGATAGCATTATTTAAATCGCCTCCTTTAATCAAACCATTGTTTAAAAGAGATTCTAATTCGTGTAAGAAACTAAAAGTTCTGGAAGAAGCAATTTCAGTTTTAAAATCACTAATGTTTTTTAGTGTTGCATTTTGTGTACCTAATATTTTAGTACCAAAATCAACCATTGTAGTTACCGTATAATGATCACTAGGCATTACTAGAATTTCGCTACCGCTTGCTTCATCAGTAAACGAAATAACTTCTTTTACCACATAAACATTACGGTTAGCATTTTGTTCTTCTACATCTGCTTTTTCTAAAGCTTCAACAAAATATTTTGAAGAACCATCCATAATAGGAAGTTCTGAAGCATTCAATTCGATAATTACGTTATCTAAATCACAACCTACTAAAGCAGCCAAAACGTGCTCTGGTGTTTGAATTTTAACTCCTAATTTTTCTAAATTAGTTCCGCGTTGTGTGTTTACAACATAATTAGCGTCAGCTTCAATAATTGGATGCCCTTCTAAATCTACCCTAACAAAAGTAAAACCATTATTTACCGGAGCAGGTTTAAAAGTCATTTTAACTTCTTTACCGGTGTGTAACCCAACTCCTGTTAACGATATTTCTGTTTTGATGGTCTTCTGTTTAACCATTTTTTCCATTTTTTTGGTTTAATATTTGTTTTTTTAATTCGTCAATTTCTGCGATAATCTTAGGTAAATTTTTAAAATGAACATACGATTTACTAAAATCATTATAGCCAAATGTTGGGCTTCCTTGCAAAACTTCGTCGTCTTTTATATTTCTAGCCACTCCTGATTGGGCTTGGATTCTAACATTGTTTCCAATTGTTAAATGTCCAGATATCCCTACTTGCCCGCCAATCATTCCGTTTTTACCAATTTTAGTTGAACCAGCAACTCCTGTTTGAGCAGCAATTACAGTATTCTCCCCTATTTCTACATTGTGAGCTATCTGGATTTGATTGTCCAGCTTAACCCCTTTTCTTATAATTGTTGATCCTAATGTAGCTCTGTCAATTGTGGTACAAGATCCTATTTCTACATCATCTTCAAGAATAACATTCCCAATTTGAGGAATTTTTTTATAACTACCGTCGGGATTTGGAGCAAAACCAAAACCATCGGAACCTATTACAGTTCCTGCGTGAATGGTACAATTATTACCAATTATGGATTCTGAATAAATCTTAGCGCCGGCAAAAATAGTGACATTATTACGAATGACAACATTATCTCCAATAAAACAATTCGGATAAATTTTTACATTATCACCAATGTTTACATTCGTCCCCACATAACTAAAGCTACCTAAATAAAAATTCTCACCATACTTTGTGTCTTCAGAAAGTACCGTATGCGGTTCAACACCTTGTTTACTGGCTTTTTTTGCTTGATCGTAAAATTCTAACAAATTAGAAAAAGCCAAATAAGCGTCTTCTACCTTGATTAATGTAGTGTTTAAATGAGATTCTGGGATAAAGCTTTTGTTGACAATGGTTATTGTAGCTTCGGTAGTATAAATGTAGTTGTTGTATTTCGGATTGGACAAAAAAGTTAAAGAACCCACTTTTCCCTCCTCAATTTTAGAAAGCTCGTGAACTTCAGCCAGAGGATTCCCTACGACTTCGCCTCCTAAAACACCCGCTATTTGTTCTGCTGTAAATTTCATTCCGACAAAAATATAAAAAAAATAGATTTCAAATGTGGATTTATATCAGTTGTTTTGGGAAACAGATATAATATTTAGTCACTGATTTTGATAAAGACTTTAAATTCAACTGATCGGATGATTCAATCACATCTTCTACCGTTCTATCTTTTTTCAAGATTCGTATGGGTTCAGCCTCTTTATCATAAGCCTGATTTTTAATTTTGCCTTTAAAAATAAAATAATTTGTATCAACTATGCTGATGTTATTTTCTAATGCAAAACGCTCTTTTAACGGATTTAAATCTTCAATAGCTACTTTTTCACTAGTCAATTTTATTTTCAATAAATCTCTGTTAATGATCATTTTGCTTAAAGAAGACAGAATAAAATCATCATGTCTTTGCCAAGATTTTAATGCGCTAATAATATCAAAATCATCCAGTTGAGAAAACAAATCTAAAGTAATAGTATTAAAAGCTTCCAGCGAAATTTTATTTTGCATAAAAAACTGTAAAGGTTCGCTACAAGGCAAAATAGTTTCTTTTAAAGTCAACTCTTTAGCACGCTTTAAGATTCTGGTTAAAATCAATTCGCCCACCAAACTGGTTTTATGCAAATACGCCTGCCAATACATTAATCGGCGGGACATTAAAAATTTCTCAACCGAATAAATTCCTTTCTCTTCAATAACCAAGAAATCATCTTCCACATTCATCATTTGAATTAAACGCTCTGAATTAACATTTCCTTCGGCAACACCAGAGTAAAAACTATCGCGTTTTAAATAATCCATTCGATCCATATCCAATTGACTTGAAATCAATTGCAGCATGAATTTTCGATGATAATCTCCTTCGAATATTTTAATGGCTAAGCTTAATTGTCCTTCAAATTCAACATTCAATTGTTTCATGAACAATAACGAAATTTCCTCATGATGTACATCTTCTACAATGCTTTTTTCCATAGCATGCGAAAACGGTCCATGCCCGATATCATGCAACAAAATAGCAATATAAAGCGCGTTTTCTTCTTCTTCAGAAATAGATACTTCTTTAAAACGTAAAACATCAACTGCTTTTTGCATCAAATGCATACAACCTAGAGCATGATGAAAACGAGTGTGATTTGCTCCTGGATAGACTAAATAAGACAAACCCATTTGTGTAATTCGACGCAAACGCTGGAAATATGGATGCTGTATTAAATCGTAAATTAAAGCGTTAGGTATGGTAATAAACCCATAAATGGGGTCGTTGAATATTTTTAATTTATTGATTTGACTCACTACAACTTGAATTTTAGGTTGACAAATATAAGTAAATTAGATTGTAAAAAAAGTAAAATTACTAATTGTCATTTGGCTTTATCAAACTTCAAAGAGCTTTTCTAAAATTCTCTTTTTGATTCTTTTTACAATTTTCTAATCCAAATATTTCTAAATTGATTTTTAGAACCGTGATCCTGAAGCGAAATAACATCATCACCATGAGGCGACGGATAATTGTGTAAACCTATATAAAGCGTTAAGCCATTAATTGTTACATTATTTTGTATCAAAACACCATTTAGAAAAACAGTAATTCTTGCAGGAGCATCAATTTTTCCATCCGCTTTAAATCGTGGTGCCGTATAAATCACATCATAAATATTCCATTCTAATGGTGTTTTTACAGCATTTACTAATGGTGCATGATCTTTATAAATACTTCCCGCCTGACCGTTACTATAGGTTCGGTTGTTATAAGAATCCAAAATTTGTAATTCATATCTGTTTTGAAAAAACACACCACTATTGCCTCTCGCCTGTCCTCCATCTAAAACAACATCTGCAGCGCTCCATTCCAAATGCAATTGACAATCTCCAAACGCCATTTTAGTTTGAATATCGCCAGAACCAGGAACAATTTCCATATAATCTTTATCGACAATTTTCCATGCAGCTGGTTTATTAGCATCTTTTTTACTTACCCATTGATCTAAATTTTTACCGTCAAATAAAATAATCGCATCCGAAGGTGCGTTACCAAGAATTTTTGCAGGTATAATTACTTTTACTTCTGGTTCCCATATTTCTGTCATTTCAGGTTTCATCGGCATCGGAGAAACCTCTGGCGGAGTGCTTACAAATTGATGTTGTGCCATAGACGCAGTAGCAGAAAACAGGCTTACCATTACAAATGAATATTTCAAATTTTTAAATTTCATAGTTAAATATATTTGGTTTGAGTTAGTTAATCTTTGTTCGAAATTCAATATTAAGCATTTTTTCAACAACTTATTTTAATTTTTCAAAGGACTATTTAAATCATAAATCTTTCTTTTTCAGACAAAAAGCATAATTAGGCTCTCGCCAACTAAAATAGTTTACAGAAAATTAACATAAAATTAAGTTCGGTTAGTTCGGTAATTACCGAACCAGTCGTAAATTTGCAAAAAATTTCACCATGGATATTGCAAAAGAAAGAGAAGAAATTATTGAGCTATACGGAAACTATTTTGAGAAATTGTATAACATTCCTCCCCTTGCAGCGAGAATATTAGGCACTCTAATTATTGATGGATGCAAGACTGGATTGACTTTTGAATCTTTAGTTGAAAAATTGGGTGCTAGTAAAAGTTCTATTTCTACTAATTTGAACTTGCTCTTACACATAGAGAAAATTTCTTTTTTTACTAAAGCAAGAGATCGAAAAAAATATTTCAAGCCTGCCAAATTAAGTGAACGTTTAGCCAATTTTCTAAAATTGATAGATTCTGAGATGGTCATTATCAATCGAATGGTCGATTACAGAGAAGCAACTGCCTCTTGTTCAGAAGAAAAATGCAATTTAGAAAATATAAAAGCTTATAGAACACACGTAATCGAAGTGGAAAAAGTATTTACTAAAACCATAAACGAATTTAAACAAATAGAAATCAATAATAATAACAATAAATAATCCATCCCAATGAAGAAACTTTCATTATCCATTATAAGTTTAATACTATTAGTAGCTTGTGGAAAAAAAGAAGAAAAAGCTGCTCCTCCTGTAATGCCCTACAAGGTTGTTGCAGTAACTAAATCAAATACTACTTTATTAGCAGAGTATCCTGCTACTTTAGAAGGAATCACAGATATTGATATCCGTGCAAAGGTGGACGGTTATATCGAAAAAATATATGTTCAAGAAGGTCAGGAAGTTAAAAAAGGACAATTGCTTTTTAAGCTAGAAACACAAACTGCAAATCAGGAAGCTAGTGCTGCCAAAGCAAAAGTTGCTGCTGCTCAAGTGGAAGTTAATCGTTTGATTCCTTTGGTAGAACGCAATATCATTAGTGATGTACAATTAGAAACAGCTAAAGCCAATTTAGCCAGTGCTAAAAGTACTTATCAAGGTATAGTTGCAAAAATAAATTACGCATCAATCAAAAGTCCAGTGAATGGAATTGTTGGAACTTTACCTTTAAGATTAGGGAGTTATGTGAGTAGTCAAACGACTGAACCATTAACTCGAATTTCTGATGTGAGTACTATTTTTGCCTATTTTTCAATGAATGAAAAACAGCAATTGGACATAACTATGAATGCTCCTGGGAAAACATTTCAGGAAAAAATTACTAAAATGCCAAGTGTCAATTTGATATTAAGCAATGGAATGAAATATGAAAAAGCAGGGAAAATTGAAACATTTAGTGGTCAAGCTAATACACAAACAGGTTCATTTAATGTAAGAGCTAGTTTTCCAAATGCAAACAAATTGTTGCGTTCTGGTGGAAGTGGATCAATTCAAATTCCAACTAACTTGAAAGAAGTAATCATCATTCCACAAAATGCTACATTAGAAATGCAAGACAAACGTATTGTTTTAGTAGCTGACAAAGACAATAAAGTAAAAGCTGTTCCTGTTGAAGTACGTGCCGTTCCTGGAGGTCGCTTTTTTGTAGTCGATAAAGGATTAAATGAAAACGATAAAATACTTATTGAAGGTGTTGGAATAGTTTCAGAAGGAACTTTAATCAAACCTGAATTAGTTGATTATGCTACAATAATCAATTCTGAAGAAAAAGCAGTTAACTAACAATCGACTAAATAGCACATTATGTTTTCAAAATTTATTGACAGACCCGTTTTGTCAACGGTGGTTTCTATCATCATCGTTATATTGGGAGTTTTAGGGTTAATCTCGCTTCCTGTTTCTCAATATCCCGAAATAGCACCGCCTACTGTAACGGTTTCCGCAAATTATCAGGGAGCCAGTGCCGAAGTAGTAATGAACTCGGTAGTTATTCCGCTAGAAGAGCAAATTAATGGTGTAGAAGACATGACTTATATGACTTCTACTTCAAATAATGATGGTTCAGCATCCGTAAATATTTATTTTAAATTAGGTACTAATCCTGATTTAGCAGCGGTAAACGTGCAAAATCGTGTTTCTCGTGCGACACCCTTATTGCCACAAGAAGTTACCAGAGCCGGAGTTACTACATCTAAAAGACAAAGTGATAATATTTTAATTTTATCGGTGTACAGTGAAAACCCGGATTATGATATTACATTTCTTCAAAACTATGCCAACATCAATATTTTACCTAAAATAAAACGTGTTCCTGGAGTTGGTGAGGCCATGATATTTGGTCAAAGAGATTATTCGATGCGTATTTGGTTGAAACCAGATGTAATGGGAGCTTATGGATTAGTTCCTTCGGATATTACGGCATTATTAGCCGATCAAAATATTGAAGCCGCACCTGGACAATTAGGAGAAAGCGGCGATCAATCTTTTCAATACACTTTAAAATACAAAGGACGTTTACAAAGCACAGAAGAATTTGAAGAAATTATTGTGCGTTCTACCCCAAGTGGTGAAGTGCTAAAATTAGGCGATGTTGCTAGAATTGAGTTGGGTGCAGTGAATTATGCCAGTAAATCATTTACAAACGGACACCAATCTATCGCTATTGCTATTGCGCAGACAGCAGGTTCAAATGCTCAGGATGTAATTGAAGGTTCGTTGAAAGTAATGGATGAATCGGTGGTTAATTTTCCTAAAGGAGTAAAATACACCACTTTAATTAATGCGAATGATTTCTTAGAAGAATCTATTTCTAAAGTAATTCATACCTTGATAGAAGCTTTTATATTGGTATTTATTGTTGTTTTTGTCTTTTTGCAAGATTGGAGATCCACACTTATTCCAGCTATATCAGTACCGGTTGCTATTGTAGGAACCTTCTTTTTCCTAAGTTTATTTGGTTTTACCATCAACTTATTAACGTTGTTTGCATTAGTACTTGCCGTAGGTATTGTGGTCGATGATGCCATTGTGGTCGTCGAGGCCGTTCACGCTAAAATGGAAGCGGGAGAACACGATCCTAAAAAAGCAGCTCATAGTGCCATGGGGGATATTAGTAGTGCTATTATTTCGATTACCTTAGTAATGTCTGCTGTATTTATTCCGGTTTCATTTATTAGTGGTTCTGCGGGAGTTTTTTACAAACAATTTGGTTTGACATTAGCAGTTTCTATTGTATTATCTGCTATTAACGCATTGACACTCTCTCCTGCCCTATGTGCTATTTTCTTAAAACCTCATGGTGAAGAAAAGAAAAAAGGCTTTTTACAACGCTTTTACACCGCTTTTAATACAGGGTTTGAAACTACCACATATAAATACAAAAGATCAGTAGAATTTTTGATAAAAAGAAAATGGTTGTCCTTTTTAGGAATTGCTGTTTTTGCCGGAATTTTTATTTTATTATTAAATATAACACCAAAGGCTTTTGTACCTGGTGAAGATACTGGAGCTATTCTTTCAGATGTATCACTTCCTCCTGGAACATCATTAGAAAGAACCGAAGAAGTATTATTAGAAATTGAAAATAAAGTAAAAGATATTCCTGAAATACAAGAATTGCTGCGTATTTCTGGTCGAAGTCTAATTAGTGGTACGGGTAGCAACTACGGGATGGTAATTGTAAAATTAAAACCATGGGCCGACCGTAAAGATGCTAATCAGGAAATTACTCTTGTAGTACAAGAATTATTTAAACGTGCTGCTGCTGTAAAAGATGCTAAAGTATTGTTTTTTGCTCGTCCTACATTGGTTGGTTTTGGTTATTCTAATGGAATTGAATTCCAGTTGCAAGATCAAAAAGGAGGAAGTATTCAAGAGCTGAGTGAAGTGAATAGCAAATTTTTGGCTGCCTTAAATAGTCGTCCTGAAATACAATATGCTACTACCTCATTCTCTCCAAACTATCCACAATATAGAATTGATTTGAATGTGGCCGCTATCAAAAAATCAGGATTAACAGTTACTGATATTTTAGGAACTATGCAAGGGTATTATGGTGGAGTTTACGCATCGAATTTTAATAAATTTGGAAAACAATTCCGTGTGGTTTATCAATCAGAGCCGCAATTTAGAACAGATCCGCAATCGTTAAATAAAGTATTGGTTAGAAATAGCAACGGACAAATGGCTCCCATTTCTGAATTTGTGAAATTGGAAAAAGTATTTGGTCCTCAGGCAATCGATCGTTTCAATTTATTTACATCTGTAAAAATTACAGGAGCACCAAATGAAGGTTTTAGTTCTGGAGATGCTATTAAAGCTGTTGAAGAAGTTGCCAGTCAAAATTTACCTCTTGGATATGGATATGAATTCTCAGGAATGACTCGTGAGGAAATTAGTGCTGGTGGACAAACTTTGTACATTTTCTTATTGTGTTTAATTTTTGTGTATTTCTTATTAGCTGCTCAATACGAAAGTTATATGTTGCCTTTTGCAGTATTATTATCATTGCCAATTGGTTTAGCAGGAGCTTACATTTTTGCCTATTTTTTCAATGTGAGTAACAACATTTACTTGCAAATTACATTAATCATGCTTATTGGATTACTCGCCAAAAATGCTATTTTGATAGTCGAATTTGCTGCCGATGCCCGACGAAAAGGCATGAGTGTTTCTCGAGCTGCTGTTGAAGGTTCTGTGGCACGTTTACGTCCTATTTTGATGACCTCATTTGCCTTTATTCTTGGTTTATTACCATTAATGTTAGCTCAAGGAGCTGGAGCTATTGGTAACAAAGCCATTGGAACAGGAGCTATTGGAGGAATGCTAATAGGAACCATTTTAGGAGTATTTGTAGTGCCTATTTTGTATATCATATTCCAAAATTTACAAGAACGTATTTCTACAAAACCTTTACCAACAACAACTGAATCAGATGTTAATCTTTTAGAAAATAACAATGAAAAATAAAACATATAAAATCGTACTCGTAGGAGTTTCGGCTGTACTAATGCAATCGTGTTTTGTTGCCAAAGATTACAAACGTCCCGAATTAAAAACTGAAAATTTATACCGCAATGAAGTAGTTTCGACCGACACTACTTCATTAGCCAATGTTTCCTGGGATAAGGTTTTTACTGATCCTATTTTACAAGGCTATATCAAAAAAGGATTAGAAAACAATCTGGATATTAAAATAGCTATACAAAACATTGCTGCTGCCGAGGCTTCCATGAAACAAGGAAAAGCAGGATACTTTCCAACATTATCTGCTGGTGCCGACTGGACGCATCAAGAACTTTCTAAGAACAGTCAATTTGGTGCAATTGTTCAAAACAGAAGTACCAATCAGTACCAATTAACAGGGACTTTAGGTTGGGAAGCTGATATTTGGGGGAAAATCAGAAGCAACAAACGCGCTGCTAATGCAAGTTATCTTCAAAGTATTTCGGCAAATCAGGCAGTAAAAACCCAATTGATTTCAGATATTGCTTCCACTTATTTTCAGTTATTAGCTGTTGACGCCCAAATTAAATTGGCAGAAGAAACACTAATCAACAGAGACAAAAGTATTGAAACTATTGTTTCTCTTAAAAAATCAGGAAACGTAACGGAAGTTGGTGTCAAACAAACCGAAGCACAAAAATATGCTACCGAAGTAATCTTAGCTGATTTGAAGATTAACAGTATTCTTTTAGAAAACAAAATGAGTATTCTTTTAGGACAAGCGCCTCAAAAAATTGAGAGAAGTTCTTTTGATTTACATACGTTGCAACCTGATATCACGCTGGGAGTTCCTGCAAATTTACTGCGAAACAGACCTGATGTAATTGCTGCAGAATACAATTTGATCACGAATTTTGAGATGACAAATGCAGCAAAAAGTAGTTTTTACCCAACATTAAAAATTACAGCTACTGGAGGTTTACAAAGTATCGATATTAAAGAATGGTTGAGTTTGAATTCTTTTTTCAGTAATGTTGTTACAGGAATAACGCAGCCTATTTTTAATCAAAGGCAAATAAAAACCAAGTTTGAAATTGCAAAATCAAATCAGGAAAGAGCCTATTTGCAATTTGAACAATCATTATTGAATGCAGGAAAAGAAGTTTCGGATGCATTGGCACAATACAATAATGAAACTTATAAATTGACTATCAGAGAAAAACAAGTTGATGCTTTAAAATCGGCTTCTGATTTTTCTGATGAATTGTTAACTTACGGTTTGGCCAACTATCTCGAAGTTTTGACTGCTAAAGATGCTGCATTAAATGCCGAATTGGATTTGATTTCGAATAAATACCAACAAAATAATGCTATCATTCAATTGTACAGAGCCTTAGGTGGCGGATGGCAATAAGCTTAATTCTCGTACCAGAATTAAATTAGGTTATATATTCATAAAGCCATCTTGTTTCAAAAATGAGATGGCTTTTTTGTTTTTTGATAATTTCCAACGATTATAAAAAACTCAAAATATACCCTAAAAATGCACCTCCAATCACAATGAAAGCACTGTTTATTTTCTTGTAATTAAAGGCTATCAAAATACTTACCAGTGCAATCAAAATAGTACGCCAATCGGTAATGGTGTCGGTTCCCATTTGGATACAAATCGAAATGATTATAGCTACCGAAGACACATTTACAGCATCCAGAAAAACGGAAAAGGGTTTATAATTTCGTAATTTTTTAACCAATGGATTCAGTAGAGCAACAAATACAAAAGAAGGTAAAAATATGGCTATGGTGGAAACCAAAGCTCCTGAAAGTCCATTAATTTGATAGCCTACAAATGTTACTGATGAAAAAACAGGCCCAGGAGTAAATTGTCCCACAGCAATGGCATCAATCAATTCGGTTCGGGTTAGTAAACCTTTGGCAACTAATTCGGCATCCAAAAAAGCAAATAAAACATAGCCGCTTCCGTAGAGAATAGAACCAATTTTTAAGAATATCAGAAATAAATTCCAATTACTGGCTGCTACCAAAGTAGTTTGAGAAACAGGAAAAAGAGCAAGCGGAATCCAGCTCCTTTTCTCCAAATTTTTATTTTGTATCGAAAACCAAAATAACGACAGAAACCCTGCTCCAAAAAGCAAGGCAATTTCGTTGAAATGCAAAAGAGATAGCACTAAAACAATGCTGCCAATAATTGCTAAAGGAATGGTTTTTAATGATTTTTTTGCCAAAGGAAAAATGGCTCCTAAAATAATGGCAATAATAGCCGGTTTGATTCCGTATAAAAAGGGTTGAATTTCGGGTAATTGACCGTATTCTTTGTACAGCCAGGCAAAACCAGCCGTGAGGAAAACAGCAGGCAAAATAAAACAAAGTCCTGAAACTATTAAGCCCTTCACTCCTGCTCTTTCATGACCAATATGAATCGCCATTTCGGTGCTGTTAGGTCCTGGAATTAAGTTGGTAGCACCTAATAAATCCAGAAAATGCTGCTCGTCGAGCCATTTTCGTTTCACGACTACTTCATTTTGCATCATGGCTATATGTGCCGCAGGACCACCAAAACCAATGAATCCTAATTTTAGAAAAAGTTGAGCAAGTTCTTTTAGACGTTGTTTTTCATTCATCACAAAGATTATTTTAGGCTAAATTCCACATTTCTATGTAAAAACAGATTAATTTAAAAACAAATAAAACGAATTTTTCAAGAAAAGAAAATAAAAAATCCGTTCAAATCTGCTAAAATCAGTTTCCGTTCCATAAAAATTCAAGTAATTATTTCAACCTAATGGGAATCCAAATTTCCTCTTCTGAATTCGGATCGCCTTTCTTGTATTTACTACCCAAAATTTCAAAATGCGGTCGGTTGTCCACAACGTAAGCCGAATTTGGTAACCAAGTACCAAAGATAGATTCAAAAAAGGCTGGCGCATCACTCGCATCGCCTTTGTAATCAAAAACAGCATACCAACCACTTGGAATCACTAACGAATTCATATTGGCAGGAATGCATTCAAAATCAGTCACTTCCACTGCAGCCCATTTTTCGAAAATTGTATTAGGATTAAAATTACACCAAAAACCTTCTGGAAATTTTTGAACCGAAAACAAATCAGCACTTACAGTATTTACAATTTCTTTTTTTATAGGCATAAAACTTTGCCATAACGAAACAGAATTATAAGCTGCATAATTCATATTTTGCTTACAACCAATTAGTTTTTTTTCTGAAAGTGCGGTGATTCTGGGTTTCATTTCTATTTTGTTTAATACAAATCTATTGAAATACTGTCAAACACACGTCATATATTTCCGATATTTTAATATTAATCTTTCTTCTTCTGATTGCTATTAGCTTTCAGTATTCTTCTTTTTTAGTTCTCTTTTCTTCGTAAATACAAACATTAAGAGAATAACGAATAGAATAAATTTTATCATAATATTAGGAACTTGGAGCCTATAAAATCTTTAATTTGCACAATGTACAGACGTTATTTAACGTTCTGTGAAACTATTAATTTGATTGTTATTTATATATTATGGACAAAATAAAAATACTTTGGGTTGACGATGAGATTGATTATCTAAAACCTCATATTCTTTTTTTAGAGAAAAAAAATTATGAAGTTACGACCTGCAATAATGGTCTTGACGCCATTGAAATATTCGAAAACGAAAACTTTGATATTGTTTTCTTAGACGAAAATATGCCTGGAATGAGCGGTCTGGAAACTCTTTCGGAAATGAAAGAGAAAAAAAGTGCTATTCCGATGATTATGATTACCAAAAGTGAGGAAGAATATATCATGGAGGAAGCCATTGGCGCTAAAATTGCCGATTACCTGATCAAACCCGTGAATCCCAACCAAATTCTGTTGAGTTTAAAGAAGAATTTGGATAATTCGAAACTGATTTCTCAAAAAACAACCTTAGATTACCAAAAGGAATTTCGAAAAATTGCTATGGAAATGGGCATGGTCAACAGCTATGAAGACTGGATTGAATTGTATAAAAAACTCTTGTTTTGGGAATTGCAGCTTGAAGATATTAACGATCAAAGTATGATTGAAATTCTGGAATCGCAAAAAGTGGAAGCTAATTCTCAGTTTGGAAAATTCATAGAGCGTAATTATGAAGACTGGTTTGAACCAAAAGCCGATAAACCTATTCAGTCGCACACTTTATTCAAAGAATTAGTAGTTCCTGAATTGAAGAAAAAAGACAAACCAGTTTTATTTGTTGTAATTGACAATTTGCGTTACGACCAATGGAAAGCTTTTGAAAGCGTAGTAGCCGATTATTACAAACTAGAAAAAGAAGTTCCTTATTATTCTATTTTACCTACTGCAACTCAGTATGCCAGAAATGCTGTTTTCTCGGGTTTATTGCCCGTGGAAATGGAAAAAAGGCATCCTGAATATTGGAAAAATGATCCTGATGAAGGCGGAAAAAACTTATTTGAAGCCGAATTTCTTTCCGCTCAATTAAAACGTTTGGGGTTGAATATCAAAGAAGATTATTTCAAGATTACCAATATGGCTTCGGGTAAAAAGCTGGTGGAAAGTTTTAGAGCTTTAAAAGA
This sequence comes from Flavobacterium magnesitis, assembly GCF_041729735.1. Classification (NCBI taxonomy): domain Bacteria; kingdom Pseudomonadati; phylum Bacteroidota; class Flavobacteriia; order Flavobacteriales; family Flavobacteriaceae; genus Flavobacterium; species Flavobacterium magnesitis. The sequence continues at coordinate 23,074 of NZ_JBCFQK010000026.1, forward strand.
AAATGATTTGGTGACTATAGTTTACAATTTTGTGGATATGCTTTCGCACGCTAAAACTGAAATGGACGTAGTTAAAGAACTCGCTGCCGATGACAAAGCCTATCGTTCATTGACCTTGAGTTGGTTTAAGAATTCACCTTTATTAGAGATTATTCAACAAGCTCAAAAACTAGGTTTCAAATTGATTCTAACTACCGATCACGGAACGATCAACGTCAAAAATCCATCAAAAGTGGTAGGCGATAAAAACACCAGTTTGAATTTGCGTTACAAAACCGGTCGAAGTCTTACGTATGAAAGCAAAGATGTTTATGCGGTAAAAGACCCTAAAAAAATTGGTTTACCTGCAATTAATATGAGTAGTTCTTATATTTTTGCAAAAAATGATTTGTTTTTGGCTTACGTCAACAACTACAATCATTATGTGAGTTATTATAAAAATACCTATCAACATGGAGGAATCTCTCTGGAAGAAATGATCATTCCTTGTTTGATATTTAATCCGAAGTAGGGATTTAGTCCTTAGCATCGGAAAGCGAAACTAAGGGCTAGGTACTAAAAAACTAAAATCATGGAAATCACTTTTTCATTAAACGAAATAGACAACGTCGCCGAATTAATCATAGCCTCTCGACCGAATAAAGTAATGCTTTTTAATGGCGAAATGGGTGCTGGAAAAACCACTTTTATCAAACAATTGTGTAAAACTTTGGGCGTTACCGAAGCCACCAGTAGTCCTACTTTTTCTTTAGTTAACGAATACGAAACTACAGATAATCAAATAGTTTACCATTTTGATTTTTACCGATTAAAAAAAGAAACTGAAGCACTAGATATGGGTGTGGATGATTATTTGTATTCTGGAAATTGGTGTTTTATCGAATGGGCCGAAAACATTGCGAGTCTTATTCCCGAATCACATTCAACTGTTACAATTGAAGTTTTGGAAGATGGAAAACGTCTCTTAAAAATAGACTAATTTGATTCAGTACACATTAGTAATTGATTATTAGCTATATAAGTTATAATTATTCGAAATTATCCCGAAAATACTTCTTAATAAAAACCTTAAAATGAGCCAAAAAGAAGTTTTATGTTAATAAATAAATTCAATTGAGTTTTTATCAGAATATAAAGCTTATTTTTTTAATCTTTTTGTGTAATTTTACTTTTTAATTGTACCGAAAACGATGTCAATATCAATAACTCCATTTACAAAACAACAGTTATTACCTCAGGAAGAGAAGCTGGAAGTAGCTAGAAAAAAAGGCGAACTATTTATTGGTATGCCAAAAGAAACTAGCTATCAAGAACGCCGCATTTGCTTAACACCAGATGCAGTGAGTTCCTTAGTCTGTCATGGTCATCGTGTAATGATAGAATCAGGAGCCGGAGAAAATGCCAGTTATTCAGACAGAGAATATTCTGAAGCTGGTGCCGAAGTAACAAAAGACACTCAAAAAGTTTTTAGTTGCCCAATGATATTAAAAGTAGAACCGCCTACGGTAGCCGAAATCAAAATGATGAACAATCAAACGATTTTAATTTCGGCAATTCAATTAAAAACTAAGAAAAAAGATTATTTCGAAGCCCTAACTAAGAAAAAAATTACTGCACTCGCTTTCGAATACCTTAAAGATGTAGATGAAACGTACCCTGTTGTAAAATCGTTAAGCGAAATTGCCGGTACGGCTTCCATCCTAATTGCTGCCGAATTGATGATTGCTAATTCCCAGGGAAAAGGCCTCTTATTCGGAAACATTACAGGAGTTCCTCCTACTGAAGTTGTTATTTTAGGCGCTGGAACTGCTGGAGAATTTGCGGCTAAAACAGCTATTGGTTTAGGGGCTAATATCAAAGTTTTTGATAATTCGATTACCAAATTAAGACGACTGCAAAATAGTTTAAGCCAACGTATTTTTACTTCAACCATTCAACCTAAGGCTTTAATGAAAGCGTTAAGACGTTGTGATGTAGCTATTGGTGCCATGCGTGGTTTAGAACGTTGTCCAATTGTTGTTACCGAAACTATGGTGGAACACATGAAAAAAGGAGCTGTAATTGTTGATGTAAGCATTGATACTGGCGGTTGTTTTGAAACTTCAGAAGTTACCACACATGAAAAACCTACCTTTATAAAAAACGATATTCTGCACTATTGCGTTCCTAATATTCCTTCACGTTATTCTAAGACTGCCTCGCTTTCAATTAGCAATATTATTACTCCCTATTTATTAAAAATTGCCGAAGACGGTGGATTAGAAAGTGCCATTCGCTGTGATAAAGGCTTAAAAAACGGAATTTATACTTACCACGGAATTCTTACCAACAGAGCCATTGGCGACTGGTTTGATTTGCCTAACAACGACATTAATTTAATTGTGTTTTAAGTAAACTTTCAATTACCTTTGCCAAAAAAATAAATCCATGAAGTTTGTACAACGTTTTTCCTATTATTTAGTAGGCTTAGTATTAGGTTGCTTTTTTGTAGCGCTTGTTTTTAGTGGAAAAGATACCCGTTGCAATTATTTTCCAAATGCCAGAGTACTGAATGATCTTAGAAATAAACCGTTTCATTATTCTGAAAATGCAAATAAAGTTTTATCTGAATCCTGGATAAATGTTGCAGATATCAAAAATACGCTTGAATTTGGAGATGTTAACTTTGACAAGAGCGACACCGAATTTGGAAAAAACACTAAAATTTACATCATTGAAGGCAAAACCTTAAAAGGACAAGAAATCATTCTAAAAGTAAAAAACCAAGAAGGCAAAGCTACTTTAGAAGAAATTCTAAAAAAGTAGTATTTTAAAGTACAAGCCATTTAGTTTCAATCGAAATTTAAATGGCTTTTTTAATGTTATGAATTAAGACCAATCAATTTCTGGTTTATTTTTCGCTTTTAAATATTCATTTGTTTTACTAAAATGTTTGTTTCCAAACCAAAATCCACGGTTAGCACTCAACGGAGAAGGATGCCCCGATTTTAAAATATGATGTTTGGAACCATCAATCAATGCTGCTTTCTTTTGAGCAAAACCGCCCCAAAGTAAAAACACCACGTTCTCTGATTCGTCCGAAATTTTCTTAATTACAGCATCCGTAAATTTTTCCCAGCCTTTTCCCTGATGACTTCCCGCTTCCGATTGGCGAACGGTTAAGGTAGCATTTAAAAGAAAAACACCCTGATCAGCCCAGCGTTCTAAATTACCCGTTTTAGGAATTGGTGCATTTAAATCATTTTCAATTTCTTTGAAAATATTATTTAAAGATGGAGGAAACGGAATCCCATCGTGTACTGAAAAACACAATCCATTGGCCTGATTGGGGCCGTGATAAGGATCCTGACCTATTATAACCACTTTTACCTGATTGAAATGACAATGATCAAAAGCCGAGAAAATCTCACTTCCTTTTGGATAACAAACCTTTGTAGTATATTCAGATTTTACAAAATCAATTAATTCTTTGAAATACGTTTTTTCAAATTCCTCATTTAAAACTCCTTTCCAAGAATCATGCATTTTAACATCCATATCTTTTTTTATGCGAATTTCAGAATTTTTTTATTCAAATCATATTTCCTACTCATAAAATTAGATATTAAGTTACAGTATTCGATGCTACTATTTTTTGTACTTTTGCTGTACTTTCTTAAAGAAAATAAATGATCAGTATTACCGAAAAAACATTACAAGACCTTCAATTTCCAACAATTCTAGAAACCATTTCTGAGATTTGTAATACCGAAATTGGAAAAGAAAAAGCACTTGAAATTACCCCTTTTAGAGATAAGGAAAGTTTGATGCAGGCTTTGCTGCAAACTTCTGAATATGTGTCTTCTTTCCAAAATAATAATGCAATTCCAAATCACGGTTTTGATGCCATTACACACGAAATAAAATTCCTGGCTATTGAAGACAGTTTTCTTGAAGTAGGCAGTTTTAGAAAAATAGCAACTCTTTCTTCAACAGTAAATTTCTTGTTGAATTTCTTGAGAAAATTTGATGATTATTACCCAAATATCAATGCCAGAGCTTCACGAGTTGAACTTACTAAGGAAATTGTAACTCTTATTGATACAGTCGTTGATAAATATGGCGAAATAAAAGATAATGCTTCTCCTGTTTTATTAGACATTCGTAGAAATATGAATTTGGTTCGTGGCAAGGTAAATCAGAGTTTTGGTATTGCTTTAACCCAATATAATGGTTTGGGTTATCTAGACGATATCAAAGAAAGTTTTGTACAAAACCGTCGTGTTTTGGCGGTTTTGGCCATGTACCGCCGAAAAGTAAGAGGAACTATTTTAGGAAGTTCAAAAACAGGAAGTATTGCTTACATCGAACCTGAAATGACACTGAAATATTCCAGAGAATTAAGCAATTTAGAATACGAAGAAAAAGAAGAAATTACCCGTATTTTAAAGCAATTATCGAATGCTATTCGTCCGTTTTTGTCAACATTAAAAGAGTATCAGGAATTTTTAAGTGATATTGATGTAATTGCTGCCAAAGCAAAATATGCCGACAGAATCAACGGAATTTTACCTGCTATTACTGAGGAACGTCGTTTGTATTTTAGAGATGCCTTCCATCCTATTTTGTATTTGACAAACAAACAAAAAAAGGAAGTTACTTATCCGCAAACTATTGAATTGCAACAGGAAAACCGAATTATTGTTATTTCAGGGCCTAATGCCGGAGGAAAAACGATTTCGTTAAAAACAGTTGGATTGCTCCAATTGATGTTACAATCGGGGATGTTAATTCCGGTTCACGAGCGATCTGAAACTTTTTTATTCGACAGAATATTAACAGATATTGGAGATAATCAATCTATTGAAAATCATTTAAGTACCTATAGTTACCGATTAAAGAACATGAACTACTTCTTAAAGAAGTGCAATAGTAAAACCATGTTCCTAATTGACGAATTTGGTACTGGTTCTGATCCTGAATTAGGAGGAGCTTTGGCAGAAATTTTCTTAGAAGAATTCTATCACCGAGAAGCTTTTGGAATCATTACCACGCATTATTCAAATCTAAAAATTCTGGCAAACGAATTACCTTTTGCTACCAATGCCAACATGATGTTTGATGAAAAATCATTGGAACCTATGTACAAATTAGCATTAGGTCAAGCGGGAAGTTCGTTTACATTTGAAGTAGCGCAGAAAAACGGAATTCCGTTTGGCTTAATCAATCGCGCGAAAAAGAAAATTGAAGTGGGTAAAGTGCGTTTTGACAAAACCATTGCCACCTTACAAAAAGAACGTTCTAAGCTTGAAAAAACCTCTCAAAACCTAAAAGAAGAAGAAACCAGAGCGCGTGAAGAAGGTAAAAAGATGGAAACCATCAATGTAAAAATCAAACAGAAATTAGAAAGCTATCAGGAATTGTATGACAGCAATCAAAAAACGATTTATATTGGTCAAAAAATAGAAGATATTGCCGAAAAATATTTCAATAATAAAAACAAAAAGGAATTGATTGGCGAGTTTTTAAAGATAGTTGAAATCGAAAATTCGAAACGTAAAAAAGCCACTCCAAAAGAAAGCAAAGCCATAATTGAGAAGAAAAAAGAAGTGATTGCTGAAGTTACGGTTCAGGTAGAAGAAATTCGAAAAGAGAAAAAAGAAAAGAAACTAAAACCTGTTATTGAAAAACCAAAACCAATTCTAAAAGTGGGCGATCGTGTGCGAATGCTAGATGGAAAAGCTGTGGGAAGTATTGATGCCATTGAAAAAAACAAAGCAACAGTCAATTATGGTATTTTTACTTCTAAAGTAAATTTGGATGAACTGGACTTGGTGGAAGCGGTGAAGAAATAGCTTGCAGAAAGCAGTGTTCAGAGTCATTGCGAGGAACGAAGCAATCACACTAACACGAGCAAATCCAGTATATAAAATAGAAAATGAGATTGCTTCGTTCCTCGCAATAACCTAAAAAAAATGCAAAACTTACCCAAAAACAAAAAAATAATCCTCTTTGATGGCGTTTGTAATTTGTGCAATTCGGCGGTGCAGTTTATTATTGAGCGAGATAAAAAAGATGTATTTCGGTTTGTAGCTTTGCAATCTGACTTAGGCTTGGAAATTTGTAATTACATTGGCATTAATCCAAAAATAACCGATAGCATCATCTTGTACGAACCTGGAATTGCTTATTACTACAAATCAGAAGCCGCTTTGAAAATAGCTTCTCAATTGGGCGGATTTTATGGTTTTCTAGCTAGTTTTAACTTTTTTCCAAAGAAAATTAATGACTCTATTTACGAATATATTGCCAAGAATCGCTATAAATGGTATGGTAAAAAAGAACACTGCATGATTCCAACACCGGAATTAAAAGCAAAATTTTTATAATTAAGCATCTTTTATTCTTCGTTGACGCTCTTTCTTTATCATTTCTAATTCGCGAGTGGTTTGTCCAGCAACAGCAGTATTTTCCTGAGCTCGACGAATTAAATATGGAACGACTTCTTTAACTGGGCCAAAAGGAAGGTATTTCGCAACATTATATCCATTGGCTGCCAAATTAAAACTTATGGTATCACTCATACCGTACAGTTGCCCAAAACAAATTCCAATATCATTATTCGCAATGTTTTTTTTCTGCATTAATTCCATTAAATAATAAGTACTTGTTTCATTATGGGTTCCTGCAAAAAGAGAAAAAACAGTCAAACTATTAGTGATATACTCTAAAGCAGTATCATAATTTAAATCCGTTTCCTGTTTACTAGCACAAATAGGCGATGGATAATTCTGTTCTTCGGCACGCTCATTTTCCTTTTCCATATAAGCACCACGAACTAATTTAATTCCGATAAAAAATCCTTCTGCCTGAGCTGTTTGATGTAAAGTTTTTAAATAATCCATTCGATCCCAACGGTACATTTGCAAAGTATTGTAAACAATGGCTTTTTCTTTGTTATATTTACGCATCATTTCCAGAATCAATTCGTCAGCAGCATATTGCATCCAACTTTCTTCGGCATCAATCATAACAGGAACACTTTTTTGATGTGCTGCTTTGCAAACTAAATCAAAACGAGCCACTACACTACTCCATTCTACTTGTTCAGCAGCAGTTAAAAACTTCTTGTTACCAATTTTTTCATATAAATCAATTCTTCCAAAACTGGTAGGCTTAAAAACTGCGAATGGAATGGCTTGACGTTCTTTGGCAAATTCAATTATTTTCAGCATTTTTTCAAGTGCATTATCAAATTCACTCTCATTAGCTTTTCCTTCTACGGCATAATCTAAAACAGACGAAACACCTTTAGTATCAAGAATATCAACTACTTTAAGACAATCTTCTTCGTTTATGCCTCCGCAAAATTGATTAAAGATGGTTTTTCGAATTAAACTTTCTACTGGTAAATTCAATTGCAAAGCCAGACTGATAATTTTCTTTCCTATTTTGACCAATGGTTTCAGTGCCATCAATTTAAAAAGAAAATAAGATGCATTCAATTGGTCACTACTTTTTAAAGCAAAAGCAATTTGGGTATTATCGAATATCTTTTTCATTTTTTTTGTTATTTAAAACAAATATAGCCAGAGTTATGAACATTAATTACTAGAAATTACCTTATTTTGCATTTCAATTTAATTAATGACGATGCAAACAATTCAAGCCAATAACTACCCAATCTATTTTAACGAAAAAGGATATGAAGCTTTAAATCTTCATCTAGCTGAGAACAAATATTCTAACATTTTTATAATTGTAGATAGTCAAACGAATGAGTTTTGTTTACCAAAATTATTGCCTTACATTGAAACCGATTTGAATGTTGAAATTATCGAATTTGAAGCAGGTGAAGAAAATAAAAACATAGAAACCTGCGTTGAAATTTGGAAAGTACTTACGGAACTTGGAGGTGACAGAAAAAGTATTGTGCTGAATCTTGGTGGTGGTGTTGTTACTGATCTAGGTGGATTTGTAGCCTCTACTTTTAAACGTGGTGTTGATTTTATTCACATTCCTACTACTTTGCTTTCTATGGTTGATGCTTCGGTAGGTGGGAAAAATGGCGTGGATTTAGGAAATTTAAAAAACCAAATTGGTGTAATTAATGTGCCAAATATGGTTCTTATTGACACTGAATATCTTGAAACGGTTCCTCAAAACGAAATGCGTTCAGGTCTTGCCGAAATGTTGAAACACGGCTTGATTTATGATAAAAAATACTGGGAAGAATTTCTGGATATTTCAACAATTGATTTCAGTACTCTTGACGAATTAATTTTTAGATCGGTTGAAATTAAAAATGAAATTGTAAAACAAGATCCAACTGAGAAAAACATCCGAAAAGCATTAAATTTTGGACACACTTTAGGTCATGCCATCGAAGGTTATTTTCTGGAAAGTGAAACAAAGACAACCTTGCTTCACGGTGAAGCTATTGCTGTGGGAATGATTCTTGAAAGTTACATTTCTTTAAAGAAAGGATTTATCTCTACAGAAGAATACATTCAAATTAAAACGGTAATAAAATCAATTTACGAAGACATTGTTTTTGAAGAAGAAGATATTCAACCGATTTTAGATTTGTTAATACATGATAAAAAAAATGAATACGGAAGCATTCAGTTTGCATTAATTGAAGGTATTGGAAAGATAATAATCAATCAAGCTGTTGAGAATGAATTAATTCTTGAAGCCTTTGAAGATTACAAATCTTAACTATTTTTTTATAAAAAAGGATTGCATCACTTATATTTTATTTTCTACATTTGCCGCAATGAAAAAAGATCAAAAACAAAGAAATTATAACTCAAATCAAAGCGTTAACAATGATTCTTTCTTAGGAATATTGAAACGTTTCAATTTAGTGATTAGTCCATTTAACTTTGATATTTTTCAGTATCTAAAAGTAGAAAGCGAAAAACTGCAAATTATATATGCAAATATTAGAGTTTGAATTATAGCTTAATAAATATATCGTTAATCTATAAAATAAATTAAAACTCTAAAATTCTAATGAATACAAAATATTCTGATCTAATTAATCAAACCTATTACTTTCCACAAGAGGAATTTAAACTAAACAAAGACAATCTTCAATTTCACAATATCGATTTAATGAAATTGGTTGAGCAATATGGCACGCCATTAAAGTTTACTTATTTGCCTCAGATTTCAGAGAACATCAATAAGGCAAAGGCCTGGTTCAGAAAATCGATGGAAAAAAACAAATACGAAGCAAAATACTATTATTGTTATTGTACCAAAAGCTCCCATTTTGAATACATTATGAATGAAGCTTTCAAAAACAATATACACGTTGAAACTTCTTCTGCATTTGACATTAATATCGTTGAAAATTTATTGACAAACGGTAAAATCAACAAGAGTACTTATGTTATTTGCAACGGTTTTAAAAGAGACGAATACATTAGTAATATTGCGCGTTTAATCAATAATGGTCATAAAAATACTATTCCAATTATTGATAACTACGAAGAATTAGATTTGCTTCAGGCTGAAATTAAAGGAAAATTTAAAATTGGAATTCGAATTGCTGCCGAAGAAGAACCTAAATTTGAGTTTTATACTTCAAGATTAGGAATTGGTTATAAAAACATAGTTACTTTCTACAAAAAACAAATTCAGGAAAACAGTAATCTTGAATTAAAAATGCTGCATTTTTTCATCAATACAGGAATAAACGATACGGCTTATTACTGGAACGAATTGGTAAAATGTATCAAAGTTTACATTGCGTTGAAAAAAGAGTGTCCTACTCTGGATGGTTTGAATATTGGAGGAGGATTTCCAATCAAGAACTCTCTGGCTTTTGAATACGATTACCAATACATGATTGACGAAATCATCAATCAAATTAAAATTGCTTGTGATGAAGCTGAAGTGGATGTTCCCAATATTTTTACTGAATTTGGTTCGTTTACTGTAGGAGAAAGCGGTGGAGCAATCTACCAAATTTTATATCAAAAACAACAAAATGATAGAGAAAAGTGGAACATGATTGATTCTTCATTCATTACTACTTTACCAGATACCTGGGCTATAAACAAGCGTTTTATCATGTTAGCCGTAAACCGCTGGAATGATACCTATGAAAGAGTATTATTAGGAGGTCTAACTTGTGATAGTGATGACTACTACAACTCGGAGCAAAACATGAATGCGATTTATTTACCAAAATATAACAAAGAAAAACCACTATATATTGGATTTTTCAATACTGGTGCTTACCAGGAAACCATTGGTGGATACGGTGGATTGCACCACTGTTTGATCCCACAACCCAAACATATCTTAATAGATAGAGATGAAAATGGTATATTAGCAACAGAAGTATTCTCAGAACAACAAACCTCTGAAGACGTATTAAAAATATTAGGTTACAAATAAAAAATAATTAACAAAACACACAATTAGTAAACTTATAATTTGTTTATATTTGAGCGCATTTATATTCAAATACAATGAGTTTACAAAATATTTAAACCCCATAAAATGAGTAAAGGACCGATCAGTCAGTTTATTGAAAAGCATTATTTACATTTCAATTCTGCATCTTTAGTCGATGCCGCAAAAGCTTACGAACAACAATTAGCTAATGGTGCTAAAATGATGGTAAGTATGGCTGGTGCAATGAGTACAGCAGAAATTGGAAAAATCTTCGCCGAAATCATACGCCAAGATAAAGTTCAAATTATTTCTTGTACTGGAGCAAATCTTGAAGAAGATATCATGAATTTAGTAGCGCATTCTCATTATGAAAGAGTGCCTAACTACCGTGATTTGACACCTCAGGACGAATGGGACTTGTTAGAAAGAGGATTAAATCGTGTAACAGATACTTGTATTCCTGAGCACGAAGCATTCCGTAGATTACAAAAACACATCTACAAAATCTGGAAAGATGCGGATGACAAAGGAGAACGTTATTTTCCTCATGAATTCATGTACAAAATGTTACTTTCCGGAGTATTAGAAGAATATTACGAAATTGACTTAAAAGATAGCTGGATGTATGCTGCAGCTGAGAAAAATTTACCTATTATTGTTCCAGGATGGGAAGACAGTACAATGGGAAATATTTTCGCTTCTTATGTAATTAAAGGAGAATTGAAAGCATCAACTATGAAATCAGGTATTGAATACATGACTTTCTTAGCAGATTGGTATCCAAAAAACAGCAGCAATGGTATTGGATTTTTCCAAATTGGTGGAGGTATCGCAGGAGACTTCCCTATTTGTGTAGTTCCAATGTTGTATCAGGATATGGAAATGCACGATATTCCGTTTTGGAGTTATTTCTGCCAAATTTCAGATTCTACAACCAGTTATGGTTCATATTCTGGAGCAGTTCCAAACGAAAAAATTACTTGGGGAAAATTAGACATAAAAACACCTAAGTTTATCATTGAATCAGATGCTACCATTGTAGCACCATTAATTTTTGCTTATTTATTAGATTTATAATACCATTTTTATGAGAAGAGTTATTGTTGAGTACGCTAAGCTGACAAATGAAATTTTAAACTTATTAGTTGAAAAATTTCCTGATGGATATGACGACGAAGATATCATTCGTTTTAGAAATGCTAAAAACGAATTAATAGAAGCGGTTGAAGTTCGCACTGAAGACACAGCTTATTTAGTAAAAGTAAGTACTAAACTTGCTGACAGAATCGAAAATTTTGATGAAGATGATGAAATCGATGATGTTATCGAACCAATCACTCCAATAAAAGGTTTGGATCTCGATGACGATATTAGCGACGATGACGACGATGACGATGACAATCTTGACAAACCTGAATTAGATGAAGACGATGAAGATTCAGATGATAAAGACATTGCTGATGATGAAGACGAAGATGATGAAGATTAATTAATTCATAACAACATAAAAAAGGAGCTCCAAAAAGAGTTCCTTTTTTTATCTCTAAAACACAAAAAACTAATTAGCATTCTTAAAAATGATTACTTCCCAAGTCTTGCACCAAACACTTAAAGAAAATTTTGGATTTGAAAAATTCAGACCCCATCAGGAAGAAATTATAAATACGATATTAAATGGCAATGATACTTTAGCTATTATGCCTACAGGTGGAGGAAAATCCATTTGTTTTCAATTACCTGCCTTATTATTTCCCGGAATTACTATCGTGATTTCGCCACTTATTGCGTTAATGAAAGATCAGGTGGACAGCTTAAAAGCAAATGGAATTAAGGCTTGTTTTATCAACAGCACACAAACTGAAACCGAACAGCAACAACATATTGATAACTTAAAAAACAACAAAGTAAAGCTAGTTTACGTTGCGCCCGAAAGTTTGACTTATTTAGAAAATGCTTTCAATTTGATAAAAATTAGTCTCATTGCTATTGACGAAGCACATTGTATTTCGTCCTGGGGACATGATTTCAGACCTGCTTATACAAACTTAGGTTACTTAAAGAACCGCTTCCCTTCTACTCCAATTCTTGCTTTAACTGCTACTGCTGATAAAGCTACACGTCAAGATATTAGCAATCAATTAAATTTAAAGAACCCAGCTGTTTTCATTTCTTCTTTTGATCGAAAAAATCTAAGCTTAGAAGTTCGTCCAGCTTTAGACAGAGTCAAACAGATTATGGATTTTATAGAATCCAAACCAACTGAATCTGGAATTATTTATTGTCTGAGCCGAAAAACAACAGAAGAACTTGCCGAAAAACTCAGCAAAATAGGAATCAATGCGAAAGCATATCACGCTGGTTTAGACAGCGAACTTCGTTCCAGAACGCAGGATGAATTTATCAACGATCAATGTCAGGTGGTTTGTGCTACGATTGCCTTTGGAATGGGAATCGACAAATCCAATGTACGCTGGGTAATTCATTATAATTTACCTAAAAACATTGAAGGTTATTACCAGGAAATTGGTCGTGCAGGTCGTGACGGATTGAATTCGGAAACTATTTTATTCGAAAGTTATGGCGATTTGATTCAGTTGCAGAAATTTGCTTCACATGGGCAAAATTCTGAAATTCAATTGGCAAAGCTCGAAAGAATGAAACAATATACCGATGCACTGAGTTGTCGTAGAAAAATATTGCTTTCTTATTTTGGCGAAATTGTCACCGAAAATTGTGGTAATTGTGATATTTGTAAAAATCCACCCGCCTTTTTTGATGGAACTATCATTGCTCAAAAAGCACTTTCAGCTATTATTAGACTTCAGGAATCCGAACCTTTGCCTGTTATAGTTGATTTTTTAAGAGGTTCTAAAAACGCATACATTTACGAGAAAGAATATCAGAATTTAAAAACTTACGGTGTAGGCATTGAAACCTCTTGGCACGACTGGAACCAATACCTGATTCAATTGATTAATTTAGGTTATTGCGAAATTGCTTTCCACCAGCAAAATAAAATCAAACTAACTCCTTTGGCAAGAAAAGTACTTTTCGAAAAAGAAAAAGTACAACTCAACACCGTACAAAAAGCAAATACGAATAAAACCGAAGTCAAAGAAACCAAAACTAAAACAATTGCCAATTCATTGTTTGAAAGCTTACGCAAATTGCGCTATGAAATAGCTAAAGAAGAAAACGTGCCTGCTTATGTTATTTTTAGCGATGCAACTTTACGCCAAATGGAAATCAATCGTCCGATGAGTGAAGATGAACTTATTGCAATTGACGGTGTAGGAAAAGCCAAATTAGAAAAATATGGCGATGTATTTATTAAAACCATTATTGCGTTTCAAAAAGACAAAAAAGTAAAGTCTAAAAAAGAGTCCAGCACTTACAAAGAAACTTTAGCGTTATACCAAGATGGTTTTTCAACCGAAGACATTGCAGCAAAGCGAAAATTAGGTCTTAGTACAATTATGTCGCACTTAGCAAAACTATATCTAGATGGAGCTTCAATTGATTTACACCAATTTGTTTCAAAGAAAGAAATCAATTTAGTAGCAGCAGCTCGTGTAAAACTAGAAAAACCCGCTGCTTTAAAACCTTACTTTGATTATTTTGAAGAAAAAATAGATTATGGAAAAATAAGACTAGCTTTAGCAATTCTTGAGAAAGAAGAAAACAATAACTAATTATGATTTATTCCTTTCCTCCTTTTGTAAACGCCGAAACCGAAATTCTAATTCTTGGAACCATGCCCGGAATTGCTTCATTAGAAAAACAAGAATATTATGCACATCCTCGCAATCATTTCTGGAAAATAATTTATACCTTATTTGACAAATTACCAGTTGCTACCGTTTTCGAAGAAAAAATAAAACTATTACAAACCAATAAAATTGGAATTTGGGATGTTCTGGAAAATTGTGAACGTGAAGGAAGTTTAGACATTCACATTAAAAATCATAAGCCAAATGATTTCGAAAACTTATTCAAACAATATCCAAATATCAAAAAAATCATCTTCAACGGAAAAGAAAGTCACCGCTATTTTATTAAAAATTTCGGGCAAATAAAAGGTATTACTTATTATGTAATGCCTTCTACAAGTCCCGCTAATACGATGTCTTTTGAAAACAAGTTGAAAATTTGGTCTACTTGTTTTGAATGATTCACAGGTATCTTTCTTTATACACTTTTTGATGATGCTTTTGATGTCCAATGATAATAAAACCTATTGCTCGCACCGATATTTCATGATTAGAAGCAATTCCAATTCTTTTTAATTGTTCTTCTGAAAAACTCTTAAAAAGTGACAAAGTACTTTGACGAACAATGGACAATTCGGTCAACAAACTTTGTAAATGTCTGTCATTAGCATTGGTATTTAATGCGTAATCATTTTCTTCAAATCCAGGCAATGGTGTTTTGTCATTTCTTGAAATTCGCAAAGCACGATAACTAAAAATACGTTCGGTATCAATAATATGCTGAATAATTTCTTTGATCGTCCATTTGCCTTCGGCATAACGGTAATCAAATTTATCCATTGGAATATCCTGAACAAAACGAATAAAATCATGAAGACTTATTTCTAAGTCTTCATATAAATTTTCATCTCCTGATGCTTTGATATAAGTAGCATTAAATACAGAATATTCGTTTTCTGGGATATCTGTTGCTTTCATAATCGAATATTATGCTGAATTTCTACTTGCATTAGTGTTTCCAAACAATGAACGCATTACGATTTTCTCGTATACTTTGATTAATTTATCATCTGGAACACTTTCTTTGTTCAATTCGTTGATTCGCAATAAAGCATATTGTTGTATTGTCAATAATGGCAATACAATACGCTCTCTAATTTGAATTGAAGCCATTCCATCAGGATAATTTTCCATCAGTTCTTTATGTCCAGCAATTTTCAACAACAATCTTTTTGTTTCTAAAAATTCATCGTAAATATTTTGCCAAAACTCTCCAAATTCAGGATCGTTTCTCATGTAAGCCGTTAATGGGAAGAATGATTTTGCCAATGACATCATACTGTTCTCCAATAATGTTTTAAAGAACATTGAACCATCATACAAGTCTTGAACTTTATCCCATTGATTACTTTCTTCAAAGTATTTTAAAGCCGTTCCTACACCATAAAAACCAGGAACATTTTGTTTTAATTGACTCCAAGAACCCACAAACGGAATTGCTCTTAAATCTTTGAAATCTAACTTTTCAGATTTACTTCTTTTAGAAGGTCGGCTTCCAATATTCGTTTTTGCATAATACTTCAACGTACTCATTTTTTCTAAGTACGGAATGAATTTGTCATGATTTTTAAAGCTCAAATATTTTTTATATCCAATATCGGACAATTGATTCATCACTGATTTATCATCAGCTGATAACCTATTTAATTCTTTATTAAACACCTGATTTGTAACTCCGGCACTCAATAAATTCTCTAAGTTATGACGACAAGAATCTAAAGTTCCAAAATTAGAACTAATCGTTTGTCCCTGAACTGTTACTTGAATTTCTTTGTTTTCAATATTTGGTCCTAAAGAAGCATAAAATTTATGTGTTTTTCCTCCTCCACGAGCAGGTGGTCCTCCACGTCCATCAAAGAAAATTACTTTTACTCCATATTTTCTGGAAATAGCAGTAAGTTCTTCTTTTGCCTGATAAATACTCCAGTTAGCCATTAAATAACCACCATCTTTTGTACCATCAGAGAATCCAAGCATAATAGTTTGCTTCATTCCTCTATCAGCAAGATGAGCTGCATAAACTGGATTTGTGTACAATTGCTCCATCACATTATGTGCGTTTTGCAAATCATCTACAGATTCGAATAAAGGCACAATATCAACTGAAGGATGTTCCCAATCGCTCAAACGAATCAAAGCAAAAGTTTCCAACACATTCACTGCATTCTCATTATTACTGATAATGTAACGGTTTGCTCCTAACTCTCCGTTGCTCTGTTGGATTTGTTTAATTGCTTGAATAGACTCAATCGTTGATTTAGTCATTTCATTTTCAAAATCAGAAGGAATAAGATCTCCTTTAACATTTGTTAAAATCTCACACTTTTCTGTTTCAGATAATTCGTAGTAGTTTTTAGGAAAAACATCTTTACCATTTTCTAAATAATAATCAAAAACATCTTTAAATACAGCATCATGAATTTTACTGTTTTGACGGATGTCTAAAGTCGCAAAATGGAATCCAAACAAGTTTATTTTGATTAGTAAAGCTTCTAATTCATCAACATATAAAGATTGATGCTGCTCAACAATAATAGTCTTAATTTTATTTAACTGAGATTTAAATTCCTCTAAAGTGATGTAAATTTCGCCTCTGGAATAAAAAACAGAACGGTATAATTTATTTTCAAGTTCAGCAACTAAAACATCAACTCCTGAGAAAGTTAGTTTTCTTTTTAAGTTTCTCATTTCGAAATAATAACATTTCAAAATTGAAGTTCTCAAACGTTCCGCTACTTTTAAAGTAATATCTGTAGTTACAAATGGATTTCCATCTCTATCGCCTCCTGGCCAAAATCCAAGTTGAATAATAGGATTTTTAATATTACCATCAGAAATATTGGTTTCTAAATAATGCATCATATCACCAGCGGTGTCATAAAATACATTTTCTAAATACCAAATTAAACTTACTGCTTCGTCAAAAGGATTTGGCTTTTCATTTTTTATAAATGGAGTTTTTCCTAGTTGAGCTAATAATTGTTTGATTTGAAGCAAATTATTATCGCGAATAGCCTGAGTTAAATCATTAATAATACCCAAAACTGCTCCCGGATAAAACTGAGTAGGATGCGCTGTTAAAACCGTTCTTACATTAAAGTTTTCTAAAAACTCAATCAACTCATCATTTTTGCCTTTTGCATCTGCTTTTTCTTTGATATCTCTAAGAGAACCACGCCCTTCCATATTATTTACAATTGGAAAAGCAGCATCTTCTACAGCATCAAATAATACAATTTGACGTTCGATATACTGGATAAAACGAAACATTAAGTCTATTTTGTCAGCTTCTACATCAGTGTGTAAATATTTTTTAGAGAAAAATTCAAAAATTTCCTTTGGTGTTTCCATTTTTTTGAAACCTGTTTCACAAACATCTGTGAATAAAGGCAATAAAGCACCTGTATTATCTATAGAATCAAAAGGTAAAGTGATGAAAACGCTATTGTAAATATTATATTTAGAGAGAACGTTTTGGTTGAAACGTTCTATTTTAGGGAGCGTATACATAAATTATGTTGAATTTATTTAGTTAATTATGTTGTTTTGTTGTTGTTGAAAAAAAATAACCCCAAGAGTCAACTTGAGGTATTATTAAAAAAAAACCATTCAAGTCAATTACATATTTTTGAAGATAGTGTGCATCAAACGCTTTTTATCGTTGATACTTTCTTCAAGAGAAATCATAGTTTCAGTTCTATAAACACCATCAATATCGTCAATCATAAAGATCACATCCTTAGCATGTTTAGTATCTTTCGCTCTAATTTTACAGAAAATATTAAATTTTCCTGTAGTTACAGAAGCAACAGTAACGAATGGAATTTCGTTAATGCGTTGTAAAACAAACTTAGTTTGAGAAGTGTTATTCAAAAACACGCCTACATAAGCAATAAATGAATAGCCTAATTTATCATAATCCAGAACCAGTGAAGATCCCATTATGATACCAGCATCTTCCATTTTCTTAACCCTAACATGCACTGTTCCAGCTGAAATTAATAATTTCTTAGCAATATCCGTAAACGGAACTCTCGTATTGTCTATCAACATGTCTAATATCTGATGATCTACTTCATCTAAACGGAACTTACTCATATTTCTCTAATTATATTATTAATTATCATTTTAAAGCATAAAAATATACATAAAAATGACAAAGTCGTACAAAAAATTACTTTTTTACCAATCCATTAACAAATTTAAGTTTTTTATCCAAACAAAAATTTGCTTTTTGATCTATTTTTGGGAAATTTCCATCTTCATCTTCGTAAGTAGCACCTTGAGCATCAAATACTTCGTGACCGAAAAAATCTTCTAAATCATCAACTTTAGCAATATAAGCATTAAAACTAATGTTTCCATCAACCAACTCTTCCTTATACTGTGCAGCAAAATTCGTTATTTTTTCATTACCGTCATAATTTATTTTAATATTTTTGTATATAAAATCATAAAAAACGACTTTATTTTGAGGAATATTCAAATATTCATTCGTTCTATTAGTTTCTATAACGTTTTCGTTAAGTATTTTAAAACCCGACACTAAAGACATGAAAACATATTTACGAGTTAGTTCTCTTTGATAATCTTCTGGAAAATGCCCTGCTTCAAACAAAATAGTTGGTACACCCATATACTGAAAAGTGTCGCCAATGCAATTAATATTAAACGAATCATCAAAACGCCCTACTTGTCCTGGTATGAACTCTTGTAAAACTTCATTCATTCCAGCAATTAAATTAATCGCTTTTTGTCTTGAATCGTTTATTTCCCTTTCTTCATTAAAAGAAGGCGCTAAAAACGACACAGTTGCTGGTTTTCCAGTATCTGAAACACCAAAAATAGTACGTTGATCATGCAAATTATAACAAAAATCAGGCTGGAATTCCTCAAAAACCGCTCTTAAAACCTTGCTTTCTGGCTGCGTTAAATTTTGAGAATCTCTATTTAAATCTATTTCATTAGCATTAGCACGTGTATACAAAGTCGCTCCATCAGGGTTTAACATTGGTAAGCAACAAAAAGTAAAATTAGCTAACAAATCTTTAGCCAAATCAGAACCGTTATGCAGTACATTCAAAAAATCAAATAATGCTTTTGTAGTGGTACTTTCATTACCATGCATTTGTGACCAAAGGTAAATTTTAGTTTTTCCAGTACCAATAACATACTTATAAATTGGTCTTCCTTGAACTGATTTCCCAACAATCGAAAGTTGGCTATCCGTATTAATTCTTTTTAAAATAGGCTCAATAGACTCTAATGTCAAATACCTGCCTTCAATCGTTTTTTCCTTGTTATCAAGAAACAACTGCTCTAAATTCATAATCTAATATATTTGATTTACAAAAGTAAACATCTTTATTTTTACATTTGTAAACCCTAAAAAGCAATATTATTTTAATTCTGTAAACAACATTTATTAGTTATTTAATTCAAAAGTGATGTTATTAGTTGACAAATGTTACACTAATTCAAATAAACGTTTAATAATTTAAATTTCAGTTATTTAATATATATTAACTAAAGTAAAACATCACAATAAACTCCTTTTAAAATATTGTTTACAGCTGTAAATTTGCTATTTGAATTGCTTTTAGTTACATTTGTAAATACTTTATTTTAAATCATAATTCACAATGGTAAACACTGACGATTTTATTAAAAGACTCGAAATTATACTGGATTATTATGGTGTAAATGCTTCTGCTTTTGCAGATAAAATTGGAGTACAGCGCTCCAGTTTGTCTCACCTTCTTTCAGGAAGAAACAAACCCAGTTTAGATTTTATCCTTAAAATTCTAGATGTTTATCCCGAGATAGATTTATATTGGATTTTAAACGGTAAAGGAAGTTTTCCAAAAACTAATTCTAAACCAACTGAATTAGAGTCAACAACCCATTTTAGCCCGACTCCTGCTGCTCCAACACCTAAAACTACAGCTGATGAGGATTTGTTTTCAGAAAGTATTCCTGAAGACAAAAAAAGTGCTCCTATTACAAACAGAGAAGAGAATCAGGATATTTATTTTGATGATACTATTGAAAAAATAGTGTTTTTCTATAAAGACGGTACATTCAAATCCTTTAATCCTAATACCAAAAAATAACCCTAAATGCTTTTTGTTCGCATTTAGGGTTGTCAAAAACAAATAAAACTTATTTTTATTTTATTATAGTAAATATTTAAATAATACCTGATAAGATATTGTATATAAATAAGTAGTGTTAAAACAAGTTATTATATAAACAAAAGTCAATACTTTCTTAATCTTTAAAATAATTCATCACAAAGTAAATCGGGCTGTATT
>NZ_JBCFQK010000027.1:0-42791 GCF_041729735.1 Flavobacterium magnesitis
ATTAAGAGTAATCATGTAAATGAGTATTTGCAAAATATATGCGGTAAAAATTTCACGGCAAAGGATTTCAGAACCTGGTCAGCTTCTCTGTCTTTTTTTAATTCATTACTTCAAATGGAGAAACCCACTTCTGAAAACGAAATAAAAAGTAATATTTTAAAAGCCTATGAATGTACTGCAACTGCATTAGGAAATACTAAAACGGTATGCAGAAAATACTATGTACATCCCATAATTGTAGATGCTTATCAGAATGGTAAATTATATAAAGCTTTTAATAGAGTTAAAAAAAGCAATACCGTTTCACCTTATTTTTCAACATCTGAAAAGGAAGTGCTAAAACTTTTTAAAACCTATGAGCCCACATTTGAAGATTAACAGCAAAGTCTAAATTTTTTTGTTTATTGAATGATTGAAATTCAATATTACATACATAGATATAAAATCAATCGAGGTGTATTCATAAACGAACACACCTCGATTGATTTTTGATTTTTTGTCAATATAAAATTGATGTTTTTAAATATTTGCTAATGCTAATTAGCTTATAAATAAGGTAGAATTAACTCCATATAATTTTATTTTTATCTTCTTCCTCTAATAAAAGAAAGTATAAATAATATGATAAATATGAAGAATAAAATTTTAGCGATACTTGCTGCTCCAGCAGCTATTCCACCAAAACCTAATACACCAGCTATAATAGCTAAAATGATAAATGTGACTGTCCAACGTAACATAGTTTTTGATTTTTAGGTTAATACTATTTTTTATAAAAACATACGATTCAGTTAAGAATCATCATCTTGTTCTCTTTCAAATTTATAGTATAATTTACAGGTTTTTTAACTCTAATGACAAAAATAATAACGCAATGCGTCACTTTGAGTCCTCTTTATTTTGAATAAATTTAAAGCCTAATGAAGAAAAACAACCCTAATTATTTCCCTCCATTAGACTAATAAACTTAGGATTATTTATTTTAAATCCTCAATTTTTGTAATTATTCTAAGATCGTTTTCTATCGCTTCTTTTTGTTTCAGCAATAAAGCACGAGTTCTTAAAGGCAATGAGGATTGAGTTAGAATTTCGTTGTAATCTTCTAAAGCTGCTTTTTCTCCAGTAATGGCTTCTTCCAGCATGGCTTCTTCATTATCAACAGAAAAAAGTGCTTTTATGTCCATCCAGGTTCTGTGTACTGCACCAGCAATACTTCCGCCAGAAGTGTCATCATGTAAACCAAACATACTGAACTCAATGTTTAATTCGTTTGCAAAATCATATCGTTCTTTTGATTTTCTTTCAAAATATTTTTTTAAAAATACATGATCGGTATGGTCTGCGGCTTTTTTAAAGCCTTTTTCACCATCGTTAATTTTCTCTAAAAGATCATTTAATTTGCTGCTTAAAGGGGCTGTGTACTTTTCCATAATTGTAATTGTTAAGATTAAAATTGTATGTTTTTTTGATTAAAATTTTCACGAAACCTTATACCGGAATATTTTTGATATGTTCCATTCTATCCCAGTTACGGTGTTTTGCCATGGCATTTACAAAATCAGCGGGAGATTTATTAATCAAAATGGCTGCATCTTGTTTGTATTTAGAAACAAAAGTTTCATCAATTAAATCTTCTCCTTCCTCATCTGCAGCTATAGCTTTGCAGTGTTTAAAAGCTTCATTAATAAATTTTAAAAATTTGGCTTCTTTCTTTAAAGCTTCAATTGCTTTTTTCCCTCCGGGAATATAAAGTGCATCAAAAAGCACACTTTCGGTAGTCATCACCGAAGCATCAACTGCATGTTTCATGTTTTGGTCACAAATTACTTTTCCTCCATGAGGTGCAATTAGATTTACAACAGCGCCTTCTTTTTCAAGAGTAGTTTGCATTTTTTTAAAATTTTTCATCGAAAAACCATCAGCGACTAATACGGCAACTTTTCTTGTAGCAATGCTTTCAAAACGCGTATTGGCTTGACTAAGCGTTGGTGCCTGATCTAAATAATTTTTCTTTTCTGATGGCTGTTGTGCTTTTACATCAGCATCAGCACCAATGGCTTGATTGATGGGCTGTTCAATTGATTTTGGAATTTCAAGTCCCAATCCTTTTGCGACTGTTTTAGCCAAATCCACATCAATTTGAGAAATCAACCAGAGCATTCTTTCTTTGATAGGTGTATGTAAACATTTACCAAGTTCAAAGGTGTAAGCTTCTGCCACATGTTGCTGCTCCCATGGAGATAAACTTCTATAAAACAAAGCGGGTTGAGAGAAATGATCGTTAAAACTTTCACTTCTTGTTCTAATTTTTTTAGCATCAATACGTTCTTCATACGAGTTGAATGCGCCTTCGGCTATTTTAGCTAAATGAGGACAACCACCACCCAAACTATTCGGGAAATAAGCTGTTTGTCCTTTTGGAATTTCGGTTTGCATCATTCCGTCACGCTGATTGTTGTTTGTTGGTACTACAGGGCGATTGATAGGAATCTGATGGAAATTAGGTCCGCCAAGTCGGGATAATTGCGTGTCTCTATAAGAAAACAATCGACCTTGTAACAGCGGATCATTGGTAAAATCAATACCTGGAACAATATGTCCTGGTAAAAAAGCTACTTGTTCGGTTTCGGCAAAGAAATTTTCAGGATTTCTGTTCAATGTCATTTTACCAATAATTTGAACGGGTACCATTTCTTCAGGAATCAATTTAGTAGGATCGAGTAAATCAAAATCAAACTTAAATTCGTCTTCCTGAGGTACTATCTGCACTCCTAATTCCCATTCTGGAAACTGACCAGCTTCAATTGCATCCCATAAATCACGTCGGTGAAAATCAGAATCGGCTCCATTAATTTTTACAGCTTCATCCCAAGTTACCGAGTGTACTCCTAATTTAGGTTTCCAATGAAATTTCACAAAATGAGATTTGCCTTTGTCATTAATTAATCTAAAAGTGTGAATTCCAAATCCTTCCATCATACGCAAACTTCTAGGAATTGCACGATCACTCATTACCCATATTTGATTATGTAGTGTTTCGGTGGTGCGTGAAATAAAATCGTAAAAAGTATCATGAGCCGAAGCTGCCTGAGGGATTTCTTTATTAGGTTCTGGTTTTACAGAGTGAATCAAATCAGGAAATTTCATTGCATCCTGAATAAAAAAGATGGGCATGTTATTTCCAACTAAATCCCAAGTACCTTCTTCGGTATAAAATTTTACGGCAAAACCGCGTACATCTCTTGCTAAATCTGGAGAACCTTTAGATCCTGCCACGGTTGAAAAACGCACAAATACGGGTGTTTTTCTGTTTACATCAGTAAATATTCCTGCTTTGCTGTATTGCTCAATACTTTTGTATAATTCAAAATGACCATGGGCTGCACTTCCTCTGGCGTGAACAATACGTTCTGGAATTCTTTCGTGATCAAAACTTGTGATTTTTTCCCTTAAAAGAAAATCTTCTAATAATGTTGAACCTCTTTCGCCTGATTTGAGTGAATTATTTGTATCGTTAACTTTTAAACCTTGATTGGTTGTTAAAGTAGTGTTTTCTGGATCTTTGTAAAATTGTTCTAAATCTTTAATCTTCTTTGATTCTTCTTTCGGATTTTTTGCCATAACATTAATTTTTTTTGTTAGATTAAATAAATTGATACATTTTATTTTTAATAAAATCTCAAGTACTAAATTCCAATATTTTAGATGATGTAATTAACGCATATCGTTAAAATAAGACCTCATACGCATATTTGTAAAAAATTAACATTCAGCTTATTCGGGAATTTTTAGAGAAGTAAAAACTATAAATCTTCATTTTCTTCATACAGTTTTGTAATGCTTTCAATGGATGTTTTAGTATGCGGATTTTCTTGGTTTAATAGAATCCAGGATTCTACCACAATGGAGCTCGAAGCATTGCAGGCTTGTAAGCCAGAAGAGTAAGGACGGCTGCCCGTAATGTGAGTAAAAGCAATATTATGTATTTTGGGTTCAGCATTTCCATCTTTGCGAATTACTTTGAAAGTGTTGTCAATATCAATTCCTCCAATAAAAAGAAATGCTTCGTTATTTTTATAAAAAACATTTTTATCTAGTTCTGCATTTTCTATTTCTTTAAATCGTGCTCTTGCTCTTCGGATGGTTCCCATTTTTGCCATTGATGGAAAAGGATAATTTTCAACTTCTACTTTTTCTTGTCCTGTACAATTAATAAACATTTTATAACTAGCTGTAGCTACAATTCCGTTTTCTGATTCGATTTTTATTTCCGTTTCTTTGTTTTCTGAAGTTGAATCGGTTATGGTTACTTTTCCTTCTACTAAATCAATACAATTAGCCTGATGGAGTGCTATCAAAATTTTAGCAGAATTAAGAGGTAAGGCTGCAATAACATTCATTTGAAATGGCAGGATTTCTTTTCCAAAAAACAAATGATCCTCAGCACATAATAATTCTGTATGATAGTTTAAACAATAAATCAAATCGTCTATGGTTTCCATCCAATGCATTGGTTTGTTATTTTTTAAAGAATCTAATGCCAGAACTCTTTCCTTTTCCATACCGATAAACGAATCAATGTATTCGTGTTTTTGTGACATCAGACTTACAAAATCTTTAAAACTGAAATCAGGATCTTCAATGAGTTTTATAGTATCACTCATTTTATCTTTCGAAAAAGCTTCTATCAATGCAGGACGACATATTTTGTTGAAAAAAGTATTTAGATTTAGAAAACCATCCGAATCTACTAAGGATAAAATTTCTTTTCGATCAGTATGACGATAAATTTCACGAATAGGTTCTGCCTGGGCATATTGCAAATGGGGCAACCAACCTTCAGCTGAATGCAGAATAATTTTAAAATCTTTGGCTTTTTCGTTTGGACAAAATACCAAACCATCATTGGTTGCTCTAAAATCTCCATGACGATGTGCTAATGAAGTCACTACATCAAAAGCGCTTAAAGATGCTCCAAGAATTCCTATTGGAAAATTAAAATATTCGTCAGTTTTTGGGATCAGTTTTTTAATAGGCCAGGGCGAAGCAAAATATCCTGTTTTTGGTTTATCTGTGGAGGACCAAGTGTGTCCCGTAGCGATAACAATTTTATCAAATTCATAAGACTTTGAATTTTTGCTGATAACTTTTACGATGTTTTTTTCAGTTTCTATGGTAATATCCGTTACGGTATGATTTATGAATTCATTAATCACAATACCTTCGGTTTTTAATTTTTCAATTAATAATTGATATTGTTCATGAAAATATTGACCTAATGCTAAGCGGCTGTATACTTCAGAATCTAGGATTGGAAAAGTAGTGATATTCCATTTTTCTAATACTTCTTTTTTTTGAAGTCGAAGCCAGTCGGCAAAAGTTTGAGGCAGTTCAGGAATTTCTTCGGATGAAATATTAGCTAGATTATATTGATCTGTAGTTTCAGGGTTGTACGGCATACCCATGCCCATTATTTTTTCTTTTTCAAAAATAGTGATGCTGTGAATTTCGTTTTTAAGTATAGAAATCTGATCTGAAATATGTTTTAACAGAAATAAGGCTGTAGGACCAGAACCTATAATCGCTAATTGCTTTTTTTTCATGTTTAATATTTAAGTTTTTAGAACTAATGATATTAAATTCATTTCAAGATATTCGTGATATTTCTTGTAATAAAGTAGGGCAGAGGCAGGAATTTTTTATACCATTTTAAAAAAACAAATCCATCCAGAATAATAAAACCAGCTTGTTAAAACTGGTTTTTGTTATTTTTTTATCCTGTAATTCCTATCTTGTTTTGATGGTTTTGATAATGTTTGGGACTGCAATTGTATTTTTCTTTAAAAATTTTAGAAAAATAACTTCTGCTAGTCAAACCTACGGTGTAAACAATCTCAGAGATATTAAGTTCTGATGTTCTAATTAAATTTTCGGCAACTTCAACTCTAATATTTCTAATAAAATCAGTAACCGTTCGGTTGTGCATGATTTTAAAGCCTTCTTGTAATTTAAACGAAGAGACACCAAATTTTTTGCACAAATATTTTAGACTGTATTGAATTTCGGGATTCATTTTGATGTATTCCGAAATTCGATTCACAATTTTCATATCAGATTGCGAAAGCGAGATAAAGCTGTTTTCAACTTTTGTTAAATCGTATTTGTGTTGTTCGATTTCTAAAGCCAGAATTAAATAGATGTTGCTGTTAATCAATAAATTTCTAACGATTCCTTTTTGATTGATGGTGTTGAGACTGTTTATTTTTTCGGCAATTCTTAAGTTTAGTGAACCAATATAGCAAAGCTGATTGCTTTCTTTGTTTTTTAAAAAGGTATTTTTGAGCTGCTCTTTTAGTTCAGAATTATTAACGAATAAAGTATCCACGCTTATCATAGATACGTTTATTTGCTGATTTTTACTAAAACTAAAAAAGGTATTCTTTTTAGAAGAATTAGAATAAATACCAGTTTGAAATTGGTTTAATTTACTCTTCTTCCCGTCTTCGCCAAAACTTTGAATTAGACATCCATTCGAACAATAACCGAAATGAATAGAATAAGCATTATCATGATGGTATATAATAGAAACATTTTCTGTAAAATTAATTTCATATTCAATGTAACATATTGCTTTCTCAATACAAATTCCGGAGATCAAACCTCTTCCTATTTCATTATCAATTTCTAATTTAAATTCATTAGATTTTATTTGTAATTTACCTCCTAGTTGTTCTTGTAATTGTTCAAAAATACTGAGGAGAGAATTTGATGTTAAAGCAATAGTTTTCATGTGAGTATTTTTAAAATTTAGGGCTAAATGTTGGGGCTGGACAATTAAAAAATCATTCTTTAGTTTTTAAAGGCTTTTTTAAATTAAACGGAAAAAGGTTTAAATTTTTAATTTCTGTTTTAGAAGAAATAATATATTTTTTAATAAATTCTTCAAGACTTAAAGTTTGTTTTACTATAGCATTTTGCTTCGTATTTGGATTTAAATTTTTCATAACTGTATCTTTATTAGGTTATAACGGAATACTACAAAATTGCAATAACAATGCTTAGAGTTTGTTATAGAATTTTCCTATTGTTTTATATAATTATACTAGTTCCAGTTAGTATCCAGAAAAACAGAATCAATGCATATTTGGATAAATTATGGATTAGGTTAAAATAGATTTTGTTTGAGTTAAGCTCATTTAGTTTTTAACTTCAATTTTACAAGAACATATTTTATATTAATTTTTAATCAAAAAGACAGAAGACATGAAAAGATTTGCAACCGCCATCTGGAGTGGCAACGTAAAAGAAGGAAACGGATATTTAATATCAGAAAGTAAAGCATTAGACAATACACAGTATTCATACAAAAGCCGATTTGAAAGTGGAACGGGAACTAATCCTGAAGAATTGATGGCTGCGGCTCATGCAGGATGCTTTACAATGCAATTTAGTGCCGATTTAACCAAAGCTGGATTTACTCCTGAAGTGTTAGAAACCAAATGCACCATTATTATGGAAGATGGACGCATTGCAAAATCAGAATTGATTGTGAAAGCAAAAATAGCTACTATTCAAGAAGATCAGTTTCAGGAAATAGCCAAAGGTGCAAAACAGAATTGTCCAGTAAGTAAAGCTTATGATAGTCTCGAAATCAGTTTGAGTGCGACTTTAGAAAATGGTACAGTTTAATCAGTTGTTCTAATTTTTAATCGAAGAATGGTAATTCTATAAGTTTTCTAAAATATATTATAATGAAGTAGTTGCGAATGTAATGCATCTTTGTAATGTAGAAATGATAAAGAATATTATTATGGAAAACAAAATCGAAACATTCGTTGTTCACGTATACGTGATGGCCTTTATAGCGTCACAGCGTTTTAGTCCAGTTTATAATTTGTTTTTCTCTTAAAATAAAAGACAATATTATAAAAGACTAATAAATAGAATACCATTTAGATTAGAAAATTTAAGATTACTAAACGAGTAATCATTTTTAAAACAATTAATAAAATTAAAAAAGAAGAAAGATGAAAACAGCTAAAACAATTATTGGTGTATTAGGAGGAGTTGCAGTAGGTGCAGCATTAGGAATTTTATTTGCTCCAGACAAAGGAACAAATACAAGAAAAAAAATTGCAGAAAAAGGAAATGATACTAAAAATTCACTAAAAAGTTGTGTGAATGATATATTAGAAAGTTTCTCTGAAAAATGCGATGCCATGTTAAACAAAGCCGAAGGTTTGGTAAATGAAGGCGTAAACAAAACTGAAGAATTTGTTGCTGAAAGTAAAGAAGACTTGAATAGCGCTAAAAATCAAATCTATAAATAAAAATAAAAGATGGACACAATTACAACAAACATAGAATTACTGTACAAAAAAGCTAAAGAGTACGCAGACATTAATATAGAATTAATTAAACTTAATTCAATTGATAAAATTGCCGATGTACTGTCTTCTCTAGTGTCAAGGATAGTGATATTTATGTTTGTTGTAATGTTTGTCTTATTACTTAACATTGCGTTGAGTTTATATTTAGGAGAACTTTTAGGTAAAGATTATTTAGGTTATTTAGTAGTAGCTGGTATTTATTTGGTTTTAGTTATAATTATTAATTACAATAAGGATACAATAATCAAAACTCCAATAACAAATTTGGTTATTGCTAAATTATTGAAATCAAAACAAAAGTCAAAAACTTCTAAAACTACACAAGATGGCATCCTATAAAGATCAAAATACAGCCTTAGACGAAGCAATTGCTCGTTTAGAAATGAAAAGAGATATGAAATTTGAGGAATTAAAAGATCAAATTGATATTACTTTTCAAAGCATGAAGCCTATTAATATATTAAATGGAACTTTAGAAGATTTAAAAAATTTTCCTGAAGTAAAATCTAATGCATTGCAACTCATTACAAGTTTAGCAGGAGGGTATTTGTCTAAAAAATTATTAGTGGGAAAATCGAGCTCATTTTTTAAAAAAGTATTAGGCTACCTTTTACAATATGGCGTAACCAATTTCATTTCCAAAAAAGTAAACACTAATTAATAAATTATGAAAAAAATTACTAGAATTGTCGCCTTATTTACCGTTTTGATTTTCTCGGCTACAGCCATGGCTCAGGCTAAGAGCAATGATTACGAAAGAAATTTTAAATTCGGCGTAGGACTTAATACTGGCTTACCACTTAATGATCCCTATAGTTTTAATCTTGGTGGAGATATTAGAGCACAATATAATGTTTCAGAAACCTATTCACTTTGTTTTACAACGGGTTACAATAGTTTGTTTGTAAAAGACGATGCGCCAAATTTTGGTTATATTCCTGTAAAAGTAGGTTATAAAACCTTTATTTTTAGCAATGAATTTTATGTAATGGGAGAAATAGGAGGAGCATTTTCTACGACTAAAAATTACAAAGAAAATTCTATGCTGTTTTGTCCAAGTGTGGGATATGCTACAAAATATGTAGACATCAGTGTGAGATATGAGTTTTTAAAAGATTTCCCTATGATTAAAGACAACGTAGCCGATACAGGTCTAGCACAAATAATGCTTCGTTTGGCTTATGGATTTGATTTGTAAAAATCATATAGCCTGGAAATAACTTATTTTTTCTATAATTAATTTGATTTCTAAAACTAAATTTAGACAAAATAATTATAGCAATAAAATCCCATCAGTTGTAAATTACAGCTAATGGGATTTTTTTTATTCCATCAATTTTTCAAAATCATTATCAGTTAAGTACTTTAAATTCTTTGTGATTTTTTCTATTTCCCAATTCCACCACTTAATTTCTAATAGCTTTTGGATCGTTTCTTCAGAGAATCTTTTTTTGATTTCCAATGCTGGATTGCCACCTACAATTGTATAAGGCGCTACATCCTTAACTACAGTAGCATTTGTTGCAATAATTGCTCCATCGCCTATGGTTACTCCTGCCATAATGGTAGCGTTGTAACCAATCCAAACATCGTTTCCTATGTTAATATCGCCTTTTTTAGGGTAGTTTTTTCCGTCCATGGCATTTTCCCAACCATTTCCAAAAATTGCAAAAGGATAAGTCGTTAAAGCATCGGTTAAATGATTGGCTCCGTTCATTATAAATTTAACGTCAGAAGCAATCATGCAAAATTTTCCAATGATTAATTTGTCGCCAATAAAGTCAAAATGGTATTTTACATTTTTCTCAAAGTTTTCTATGTTTTCAAAATCATCATAATAAGTGTAATCTCCAAAAATTATATTTGGATTTTTAATGATGTTTTTTAAAAAACACAGTCGCTTGTATTGCTCTAGTGGGAAGATAGTATTTTTATCAGGTCCTGTCATGTTTTTAGTGTTGATTCGAATTAAGTTGTATTCTCTTTTTAATGCTAAAATAGATTGATTATCAGAGTTTTTTGGTGTAAAATAGCAACCAAATGGGCTAATGTTTTATTAATTTTTTGCTTTTAAAATGTTTAAAATAACATTGTGAAAATTTTTATTTGGTTACAAATGTAACTCTTGTAATTTAAACTTAAAAGCTGTTCAATACCATTAAATAGTAAGCTAAGCTTAGAAAATTAATAAAAAATTGGCATAAAAAAAAAAGATAATTTTTAATTTTATGTATAGGGTTATTGTACAGAAAAATAGTATTCAGAAAATATTTTGATTTGCTACAATAATTTTAGGTTTAGTATTAATTAAATTTTACGATTATGACAGAAGAATTTACAACTATTGAGAAAGAAAATATAACTTCTCTCATGTTCCCATCTATTGATGTTCTGGACGATGATAACGAAATAAAAACAAGAACTAGCGATATAAACCGGGCATTGTCATTGGGAAATTTAGAACATTCGAAAATTAAAATTTTCTTTGAAGACAACGAATCCAAAAAGATAGTAAATACTACTGTTTGGGCTGTTACGGACAAAAATGTTATTTTAAAACAAGGGGTAATGATCCCAATTCACAGAATATATAAACTATTCTAGTAATTTTCCTTGGTATAAAGAACTATTTTTCTTTGTACTTGGAATAAAAAACGGCGTAAGTCTCTTAAGAGTTTACGCCGTTTTTTTATTTGTTTTTTACCGCGTCGCAAACGATACGATTTTGTTTTTATGTAATTAGTTTATTCTGAGTAATCGAAGACCATTTTATATAACCCTATTATAGAAGTCCCTAGTGATTTATTTATTTTTTACGTACATCTTTTTTGTTTTTAAGTATTATTTATATATTTATGCAATCGGTTGTAATTTAAAATAAAATATATGAAAAAAGCATTATCATTTGTAGTTCAAATTCTTGTCCTTTTAATTCTAGTGGGCTGTAATAATAAAGCGGATCAAAATAGAGATAGGGGAAAGGAAACGTTGGTAAATACTTATAAGGATGCTTTTTTAATGGGATGTGCTGTTAATGAAGAAGTTTCTTCTGGCAAGGATACTGTTTCGAAAAAAATAATTTTAGAACAATTTAATTCTATTACACCTGAAAACGTAATGAAAGCTGAGGTGATAAATCCTAAACCTGGAGTTTATAATTTTGAACCCGCAGATGCTTATGTAGCATTTGGTCAAAAGAATAACTTGTTTACCGTAGGACATACTTTAGTTTGGCATAATCAAACTCCTGCCTGGTTTTTTCAAGATAAAAATGGAAATCCAAATACTCCCAAAGCTCAAATTGAACGTTTACGTGAGTACATCAAAACAGTTGCAGGTAGGTATGCTGGAAAAGTTCAGGCGTGGGATGTTGTAAACGAAGTAATTGATAATGATGGTTCGTACAGAAGTACAACTGCATGGGTTAAAAGTGTAGGCAGCGGCGATGAATTAGTAAAAAATGCGTTTAAGTTTGCCAGTGAATATGCTCCGGATACAGAACTTTATTATAATGATTTTAACGTATGGCGACCAGGAAAAAGAGATGGAATTATGCGTCTTGTTAGGATGCTTCAAAAAGATAAAATAAGAATTGATGGGGTAGGAATTCAAGCACATTGGGGACTAAATTATCCTAAAAAAGAATATATTGAAGCTCTTATAGATTCAATAGCTTCTCTGGGAGTTAAAGTAATGATTACGGAGTTAGATGTAGATGTATTACCGTTAACTAAAGAAGGACAAATTATAGGTACAGGATTGCTACACCCACAGTTTCAATTAGAAGAATTTAAAACATTTTTAGATCCTTATCAAAAAGGATTACCTGAAGCGCAGCAAAAAGCATTAGCGAATAGATATGCTGAATTATTTGAAATTTTTTATAAAAAAAGAGATAAAATTGACCGGGTAACAGTATGGGGATTGCATGATGGAATGTCATGGAAAAATGATTATCCAATTGATAAAAGAACAAATTATCCTTTATTATTTGACAGAAATAAAAAACCAAAACCAGCTTTTGATGCTGTACTAAATGTTCCTAAAAACAAATGACTTTTCTGGTGCTCGATGCAATCGAGCACCAGTTTTAAAAAAAAATACCGCAAATTCGCAAATTTATAATTTTCTAAATCTTTATAATTAATTTGCGAATTTGCGGTTGTAAATCAAAAACTAAACAACCAAGTTTACTTATTGAAATTAAAATAGATTTTATTAATCATATTAGGAGTATCACTATAAACTTTAAATTGATGCAATTGTGATTGAGGACCGTAATGCTCAGCTGTCTCGAATTTTGTTCCTACAGCAGGTATAGCATCCATAAAAGAAATATTCCCAGACGGGTAAGGTGGATTAGTGTAATTCTTCTTTTCGTCATAAAGGCGTTGAACAGTAGGTGTAAATAAATGCAAGAAAACATCTTCTGATGCACAATAGACTTCAAACGGTGTTGGACACATCAATTTCATACCATAAAATAAGGAATAGTAACCTTTAAATTCAGGATAATTCCATACTTCGCCTGTAATGGCATCGTTGTATGTTTTGTCCCATAAATTTACTGTCCCGCCTTTTAGTCTGTTATTATATACTCTGTATGGACCGTTTGCCAGAACTTTTGCTCCTGCAATGTCTTTTTCAGGGAAATTAAATGTTACACCGCTCATTTTAATTTTATCCGACGGCCTATAATTATAACCTAATTGTAACACACCATTTTTTTGCATGGTCCAGGTAAATCGATAAGCTTCATTCCCTCTTGGATAAGTATATATCGCATCAATGCTGTAGGCTCCATCATTAGAAGCAATGGAAACTTTTTTACATTTAAGTTCTTGGTCTGTAATAAGTATTGGACCATTAGCTAGTGGTATTATTCCTGCTGCGTTTTTAACTTCGTTAAGCATCCCTGTTTTTTTGCTAATTTTTACAGTGATGTTTGATGCCGACAGTATAAAGAAAGAGTCATCTTCGGTTTTAAGTACTTCTGTATTTTGAAATGACTTATTGTTAAGCATTCTGTGAGTAAAAAAGGCAGGCGAATTTAATTCATAACTCCATGTAAAGAGTTCTTTTCCATCAAAATCATTAACTGTAAGGTACAAGATATCAAAATCTTTCCAATTAGCGGGTAAAGGCAATTGAAGTTCTCCTTTGTTTCCAGGTTGGATATTGGGAGTATCTATTTTTCCTTTTAATTCTTCATTATCGCCATCTAACGATTTAAATTTTTTGAGAACATAGGAGAAACTACAAGTGTTTGTATTGGTAAAATCGTAATGGTTTTCGATGGTAAATTTGCCATCCCAGGACGGAGTTATAAATTTCTTTTCGACATGTATGGGTGACCATATTTCTTTAATGGTATAAAAGCTTCCTTCTTTTTCGCGATACGGACCAACTATTCCATCAGCTCCTGAAGCTTTATCGGTATCTAGTATGTTGTTTTTATCGGTTCGTACAATACCCTCGTCAGCGAAATCCCATAAAAACATTCCTGCTGAAAGTGGATTGGATAACATTAAATTCCAGTAATCATCTAAACCAGCACCATGCCCTCCATCATAAAGTCCGTGTAAATTTTCTGTAGGCATGAAAATATCCCGACCGTTAAACATATTTTTTATCCCTGAATTATAAGTGACATAATGTACGGTATTAATATCATCATGAAGTCCCCATGGATGAAGTACGGGGCGTTTTTGAATGTCTAACTTTTTGAATAATGGATCTAGATCAAAATTGAATCCGCCCTCGTTTCCATTTGCCCAAAAAATAACTGATGGGTTATTCAAATCTCTTTTAATCATTTCATTGACAAGAATTGTGCCCACAGGCGTGTCGTAAGGAGGTTTTTGCCATGCGCATAGTTCGTCGATTATGTATAAACCTATTGAGTCACAAAGTTCCAGAAAATGTTTATCAGGTGGATAATGTGACATACGAACAGCGTTCATATTCATTTCTTTAATCAGCAATATATCCTTTAAACTTTGTTCTTTACTAACAGTACGACCCGTATTTGGCCAAAAACAATGACGGTTCACCCCTTTAAATCTTATTTTTTTATTATTAATATAAATACCATCTCTTTCTCGAACTTCTATTGTACGGAATCCGAAACGTTCCGTAATAGAGTGTAATGTATTGCCATTTTGAGTTACAGTAATAACTGCATTGTATAGGTTAGGAGATTCTGCTGACCAAGCTTTAATATTGGATAGGGAAGCAGCAGCGGTTAGTTTTTTGCTTTTTTGTTTTAATACCGATTGAAAGTCACCCACTTTTTTTCCAGAGTTGGCTTCAAAAACTTCGACTTTAGTTATTGTATTCGATACTTCTTTATCCAGAAATAATTCTAAATTTATGGAGCCATCATGTTTGGCATCAATTCCTGAATATTCGACGAAGGTTTTTGGAACGGCTTCTAAATAGACAGGTCTGTAAATGCCTCCGAAAACCCAAAAATCAGCATCACGTTCTGCACTGTTAACACTTGCATTAGAGGACATTTTGCTAACTTCAACTTCTAGTTTATTATCCGATTTTGTTGAAATTAGATCAGTTATTTCACGTTTAAAACGATAAAAAGATCCCTGATGAACAGATCCAGCTTGTTTACCGTTTACTAAAATTTTAGTATCTGTCATTGAACCGTCAAAAACAATGAAAACGCGTTTGTCTTTCCAATCCTTTGGAATAGAAAAAGAAGTTCGGTAAAGTCCTTTTTCAGAAGACTTGACTTTCTCGTATCCATAATTGTATTCGCCAAACCCTTCTAATTCCCAACAAGAAGGTACTTTGATTTTTGTCCATTGACCACTGTTTCGTCCAGCTGTACAGAAGAAATCCCATTTAACAGTGTCTTCGCCACTATTTCCAGATAACATTTTTTTTTCGGTTTGCTGTGCAAAAGAAGTATTGAATACTACAGATAGAAAAAGCAAAAGAAGATAATTGGTGATTTTCATGCTAGTATGGTTTATTAATAGAATCACGAAAATACGAATTAACTTCTGTTTAATTATAGAAACAAAAAAAGAGGTTGTCCGAAAATCACTTTTCGGACAACCTCTTTGTATTTAATGGAGATAGAAATTAGTTGCTGGTAACAGAATAACTGTTGCACATATAATTTAATCCGTTTCCGTTTGTACCGTAAGAAGAGGTAATTTCAAATCCAAATTGTACGTCTCCAACATTAATATCGCCAAACCATCCTTTGTTTTTTATCCAGTTTAAAATGGCTTTGGCATCAATAGTACCACTGTTTGTTTTTGATGTACGTAAAAATGAATATACATTGTTCCCACCATTATGGCCTCTGAACACATTCCAGGTATGCCCACCAATACTTTGATTGGTATAAACAGGAATCGCTCCAGTACTCGAATAATTGTATGAAATCGGTTTTATATTACCGCTACCATTTGCATTACTGGTATAGTTCATCCATAACATTATTTCATGGGCTTTGGCACTATCCCAAATGTCATAGGATGATACCCATGCCCCACCTGCAGGCGTAGTGGCATTAAAACTAGTACTAAGTGTATTTATTGTACTAAGGGTTTTACCAATATATCTGGTAGAATTTGGATAGGATTTAATACCATCACTGTTAGGATGATTTGCCCAAACTCCCCATTGACTGTAATTGTTTGCCCATATAGACTGACTGCCAGCACCAGCCCCCCAGATGTTATTGTATACCGTATAACCTCCATTTGACCAATTGCCGTACTGAGCAGATGATGACCAGTTTGCTTTAACTTCAGGTTCGTCGTTTACATCGGTTGCATTGCAACTGATAAACATAGCGCATAATGCAGCAAATAAAATTGTTTTTTTCATAAATAAATGGTTTTTAGTTAATAAATTAATTATTACTAAATTATTGATAATTAGTTATTTATAGAAATATTTATTAAAAAAATCATAATTTTTAAATCATTATCATAAAAAATTAACTATTTCATTTTAAAAGACAATAATTTTATTTAGTTATGGTTAAAATGACCATAATTCAAATAAAAAAAATGTGAATTTCGTAATTTATACAAAACGTAAATTAATTAACTTATTTATCCTATAAATTAATTGATTTTATATTACTTAAAATCTCTGATAAATGAGAAAAATATGCCTTTATAGGGTTATTTATAGAGGCTCCTATTTATTGAGGTTAGTAATTTGATTATATTTTTGATTTCATTTTAATATAAACCAGTAAAATAAAAATCTCATACTTTTCCAAGAGAAAGTCAATATATTTAAAATAAAATGAAATTAAATAAAGCTTCAACGGTTAATTTAGATTGTTGGAGTTTTTTATTGTAACGAGAAGAAGAGTAAAAATCAGAACAGATTTATTTTCCCAAATTGGCAACCCATATATTACCAGATTTTCCGGCACCCATTTTGATATAAGTATCGCTCATCATGGCTTTGCAATGATCAGTACTGTTCTTCCAACCAATTACAACATCAACAGAAGTATCAAAATTGCGGGCAATCACTTCTCCTACGGAGTTACCTGTATAACCTAATGTGCTGGCTCTTTGTATTGGACTTGTCCCTTCTGGGGATATATGAGAGAAATAATTGCGGGTATTCATATCATGGGCATGATTGATTGCTGTCTGAGCTAATATAGAGTTACTTACCAATTCAGGAACAGGTGGCATATCTTCGTCGCCACACTTACATCCTGTAGCTCTTAATTTATTGATTTCAATCAAAACATGATCGGTAACATTTGTGTCAATAACAGGAGCATCATCATTATTATCACAGGAAAAAAATAATGGTACTAAAATGAAAAAAATAAAATATTTTGTAGACATTGAAAAATAATTATTATTTATGAAATATAGAACCTGTGAGGTAAAGATATTTGTTTTATTTATTCAAACAAATACGAACAAAAAATATAAACAAAAAACTATGATTGTCATATTGTAAGGTCAACTAAAAAGTATTTGAAAATGACTGTAAAATTATAAATAAATTCAATCAATGTAGAGACTATTTCTTCTTTGTTCTCTCATCATCATTTCATGTAAAAAAGTAGACTAAACAAAAAAATACCGCAAATTCACAAAAAATTAATTTGCGAATTTGCGGTAAATAAATTTATAAAAAATAAAAACTATCGAATTGTTTTTACAAAATCAGCAATTTTACTACTTCCATTTTCTTTTAAATGAGTGATAAACGCACTACCAATAATAGCACCTTTAGCATATTGAGTGGCCTGATTAAAAGTTTCGGCATTGTTGATTCCAAAACCAATAACTTGTGGGTTTTTCAGTTGCATGTTGGCAATGCGTTTGAAATAGTCTTCCTGTGTGCTTCCAAAACCAGCTGAAGATCCCGTAACACTTGCCGAGCTTACCATGTAGATAAATCCGCTGGAAACGCTGTCTATAAAACGAATGCGTTCTTCAGAAGTTTGTGGTGTAATTAAAAAGATATTAATCAAACCGTATTTGTCAAAAGTAGCTTTATATTCGTCAGCATAAACATCAACTGGCAAATCAGGAATGATTAAACCATCAATTCCTATTTCGGCACATTTAGCACAAAAAGCCTCCACACCATATTGCAACATTGGGTTGAAATAGCCCATAATTACTAATGGAATAGAAACCGTTTTACGAATGTCTTTTAGTTGGTCAAATAAAATTTGAGAGGTCATTCCGTTATGTAATGCAGTGGTAGAACTCGCTTGAATAGTAGGACCATCGGCTAATGGATCGCTAAATGGCAAGCCAATTTCGATCATATCGATTCCGCTCTTTTCTAAATCCTGGATAATTTGTACCGTATCGTTTAAGTTAGGATATCCCGCCGAAAAGTAGATGGAAAGTATCTTTTTGTCTTCTTGTAATTTTTGTTCGATTCTGTTCATTGTATAGTTTCGATTTTACCACAAATTGAATTTTCAATTTAAAGGTTGTTTTTGCTGAACCATTAAGGAATTAAGATAAGTTAAGCCTAAATTCTCTTAAATTCTTAATGGTAAAATTATTTTAAAGGTTAACTTTGAAAGTTAATGCTCTTATTTTGTTTTAATTAGTAACAATATACGCCCAAGCCGTTTGAAGGGATTCTAAGGTTACTTCTATGCGTTTGTAATGCAAACCTTCGTAGGTATCAGCAAGATTTACATCTTCTTCGGTAATATCATATACTAATCCAGTAACAATATCGTCTGGATTTTCGGTAGCAACGATTATAGGGTATTTTTCTATTCCAAATTCTTCTTCAATTTCGATATAGTTAATTACAAAACCGATTAATCTGTCTGGAACTCCTTTTAGAGAGCGACCAAAAATGTTTTCCTGAATGTCTTTGTCTTTTAAAGTTCCGTAAGCGAATAATTTTTCCATTTGTTCTGGTTTGAATATTGAACGTTCTTTATTGTTTTGCGTTAGGGATGGTAGTGGAGCTCTTTTTTGAGGCAATTTTTTTGCCTCAAAAAAAGCGGGAACGTACAGCCCGACCCCTTTTTTCAAAGGGGTAACGCCCTAATTAAAATTTAAAATGATCGATATAAGTACTTAAATCTTTGTCACCACGACCCGAAAGGCAAATAACAACTACATCTTCGGGTTTGAATTTTTTATCATTCAGTACCGCAAAAGCGTGAGAAGATTCGATAGCAGGAATGATTCCTTCTAGTTTACTTAGTTCGAGTCCTGCATCCATAGCATCATCATCAGTCACTGAGAAAAACTCAGCACGACCAGTTTCGGCTAAATGTGCGTGCATAGGACCAACTCCAGGGTAATCTAAACCTGCTGAAATAGAATAAGGCTCGGTAATTTGTCCATCCAGAGTTTGCATCAAAAGCGTTTTACAACCGTGAATGATACCTACTTTTCCTAATTTACTTGTGGCAGCACTATGTCCGGAATGGATTCCTTTTCCAGCCGCTTCCACAGCAATGATTCCTACTTCTGGTTCATGTAAAAAGTGGTAATACGTACCCGCAGCATTACTTCCTCCACCGATACAAGCTATTACATAATCAGGATTTTCACGACCTTCTTTTTCTTTTAATTGCCATTTGATTTCCTCAGAGATAACACTTTGAAAACGGGTTACCATATCGGGATAAGGATGTGGTCCAATGGCAGAACCAATGATATAATGCGTATCAACCGGATTATTGATCCAGTCGCGAATGGCTTCGTTAGTGGCGTCTTTTAGCGTTCTTGAACCTGAAAGAGCAGGACGAACGCTCGCTCCCAGCATTTTCATTCTGGCTACGTTTGGCGCTTGACGGGCAATGTCAATTTCACCCATGTACACAATACATTCTAGACCCATTAAAGCACAAACAGTCGCTGTAGCCACACCATGTTGACCTGCACCAGTTTCGGCAATAATACGTTTTTTACCAAGTTTTTTAGCCACTAAAATTTGTCCAATAGTATTATTGATTTTGTGCGCTCCGGTATGATTCAAATCTTCTCTTTTCAGATAGATTTTAGTGTTGTGTTTTTCAGAAAGTCTTTTTGCAAAATACAACGGGCTAGGGCGACCTACATAATCTTTTAATAATTGATCAAACTCAGCTTTAAATTCTGGTTCAGCTGTAATTTTTAGGTACTGTTGGCGTAATTCTTCTACATTAGGATATAACATTTCAGGAATGTAAGCTCCTCCAAATTGGCCATAATAGCCTTTTTCATCAACGTTGTATGACATCTTATATGTTTTAATTGGTAACAATGCGTTGTAGTGCATCCTTACATAATTGTACGTTTTTTAATCCTGGTTCTATTTCAAATTTACTGTTTACATCAATAGCATAAACGGGTAAATTGGTTTTTAATATCGCTTTAACAGCATCCATTTCATCAATTCCTATTCCGCCGCTTAAGAAAAACGGTTTGCTTGACGGATAATTTTCTAAAACTTTCCAGTCAAATGTGGTTCCGTTTCCTCCAGGCAATTTTCCTTTGGTATCAAAAAGAAAATAATCACAGACCTTTTCAAATGGCGCCAGTACGGAGAAATCAAAATCATCAGCAACCGAAAATACTTTGATAATTTCAATCTGAACTTGTTTCAGATTCTTTAATTCAGTTTTCAAATTTAAACAAAATTCTACAGATTCTTTTCCGTGTAATTGTACGGCTTGCAAATCGTGTTTTTGAACTTTATCAATAATATTTTCGACAGTTTCATTCACAAAAACTCCAACTTTTTTAATAGATTGAGGCAAATTAGGAATCACTCCATCAAAATAGCGTGCCGATTTTTTCCAAAATATAAATCCCATATAATCGGGTAGGAGTGCACCTACTTCGAGAATATTATCGGGATATTTCATGCCACAGATTTTGGTTTTCATTTTGTTCTATATTTTTTACCGCAAAGATTCGCAAAGGTTTCGTAGCAAAGGTTCGCAAAGTTTTTTACTGCCTTCTGCTTTCTGTTTTCTGCCTTTTGAAATCTAACTTCTTAACTTCTCAATAAACTCGGTTGCTGCTTTTCCAGCATTGTCCGTTTTCATAAAGTTTTCACCAATCAAAAATCCTTTGTAACCATAAGGTTTTAGTCCATTGATGGCGTCAACTGAGCTGATTCCACTTTCAGAAACTTTTACAAACTCATCTGGAATTTGATCCGCTAATTGTTTGCTGAAATCCAGACTTACTTCGAAAGTTTTCAAGTTTCTATTGTTTACACCAATCATGTCTAATGTTGGCATAATTGATTTTTCTAATTCTTCCTGATTGTGAACTTCCAATAAAACTTCTAATCCAAGGTTTTTTGCAAATTCAGATAAGGATTTGATTTCTTCACGAGTTAAAACCGCTGCTATTAGCAAAATCAAATCGGCTCCGTGTGCTTTGGCTTCAAGAATTTGGTATTCGTCAACTATAAATTCTTTTCGCAATAGCGGAATATTTACAGAGGCTCTGGCCAATAATAAATCGTCCAGAGAACCACCAAAATACTTTCCGTCTGTTAGCACCGAAATTCCACAAGCACCAGCACTTTCGTATCCTTTTGTTACTTCTTCTACTGTAAAACCATAATTGATTTCGGCTTTAGAAGGCGAACGACGTTTGTGTTCGGCAATAATTCCAGAATTGCTGTTTCTTAAATTATTACTTAAAGAAATAGTCTTTTTTCCAAAGAAAACCGAAGCTTCCAATTGAGATACTGGAATGATTGATTTCTTAAGAATGACTTCTCTTTTTTTGTCAACTATGATTCTATCGAGTATGTTCATTTATTTAATTTAAATCTTTCAATAACAATTATTTACTTAAATCCTGTAATCTCTTCAAAGCTACCAATCCTTTTCCTGAGAATAAACTTTCTTTGGCTTGTTCAAATCCTTCTAATGGCGTGCATCCTGTAACGGTAGCAATTGCCATAGCAGCATTGGCACAAACCACGTTATTTTGTGCTTCAGTTCCTTTTCCAGAAATAATATTCAAGAACATTTGAGCCGATTCTTCAACAGTTTTTCCACCTTCAATTTCGCTTTGTTGTATCAATCGAACACCAAAATCCTCTGGATTCAGCATTCCTTCGGTGCTATGTGTGATAATTTTTGTAGCTCCGGTTAAAGATACTTCGTCATATCCGTCTAAGGCATGAACAATAGTAAAATTACTATCGGTATTTTGATAAAGATAAGCATACATTCGAGCCAATTCAAGGTTGAAAACTCCTAGCAATTGGTTTTTTGGAAATGATGGATTAATCATTGGTCCCAAAATATTGAAAATGGTTCTTACGCCTAATTCTTTTCGAATAGGTCCCACGTTTTTCATAGCAGGATGAAATAGTGGAGCATGTAGAATACAAATTCCCGCCTGATCCACACATTTCTTTAAGAAATCAGAATCATTACTAAATTTGATACCTAAACTTTCCATTACATTACTAGAACCTGTAATAGAAGAAACGCC
This sequence comes from Flavobacterium magnesitis, assembly GCF_041729735.1. Classification (NCBI taxonomy): domain Bacteria; kingdom Pseudomonadati; phylum Bacteroidota; class Flavobacteriia; order Flavobacteriales; family Flavobacteriaceae; genus Flavobacterium; species Flavobacterium magnesitis. Next base: position 22,340 of record NZ_JBCFQK010000027.1, read on the forward strand.
ATAATTTCCGTGTTTAGTCACTTTTATTCCTGCTCCAGCCGTTATAAATGAAGCTAAAGTGGAGATATTGAAAGTGTCTTTTCCGTCTCCTCCGGTACCTACTAAATCGATAGTATTGTAATCGGATAAATCAATGCGTACGCACAATTCCTGAAGCGCTTCTCTAAAACCAGCCAACTCTTCAATACTAATGCTTCGCATCATATATACAGTTAAAAAAGCTGCAATTTGACTCGGATTATAACTTCCGTTAGAAATATTAACCAAAACGTTTTTAGCTTCTTCTTTAGAAAGCAATTCGTTATTGATTAATCTATTTAATATGTTTTTCATTTTTTTAAGTTGCTAAGAATCTAGGTGACTAAGGTTCTAAGTTTTTTATTAACTGAATACTAAAATCTGCTAACTGAATACTATGAATTAACCCAGTTTTCAAGCATTTTCTTTCCATTAGGAGTCAACACACTTTCGGGATGAAATTGTACTCCGCGAACATCAAATGTTTTGTGACGCAAAGACATTACCTGACCATTTTCGTCAAAAGAAGTCGCTTCTAAAACATCTGGTAAAGTGGCATCCACAACCCATGAATGGTAACGACCTACTTCGAATTCGTTCTCTAATCCTTGAAATAAAAGTTCGTCGTCTACAACCGTTTTTACCATTGTGGCAACACCGTGATAGACTTTATCTAAGTTAGAAAGCGTTCCGCCGTAAACTTCACCAATGGCTTGCTGACCAAGGCAAACTCCAAAAATACTTTTGGTAGCACCGTATTTTGCGATAACTGGTTTTAACAAACCCGCTTCATCAGGAATCCCAGGACCCGGCGAAAGAAGAATTTTGTCGAAATGAGCAATTTCGTCTAATTCAAATTCGTCGTTTCTATACACCGTTACCTCACAATTTAAATCTTCCAGATAATGCACCAGATTGTAAGTGAAACTATCGTAATTATCTATAACTAATATTTTTTTCATTTTTCCTCCCCAACCCCTCCGAAGGAGGGGAGTTCCTATTGGGGTAAATAGGGTTTTAATTATTTTTTTAGTTTAAATTTTTAGGTTCTAAATTATTACTGAACACTAAAAACTGAATACTGAATACTTTTATATTGTTTCTGCTAAATCCAAAGCCGCATTTAAGGCTCTCAATTTATTATATACTTCCTGCATTTCGCTTTCTTCATCTGAACTAGCTACAATTCCAGCTCCGGCCTGAGAGTGTAATTGATGGTTTTTGCTAAGGAAAGTACGAATCATAATAGCATGGTTGAAGTTGCCTTCAAAATCCATAAAACCAATTGCGCCACCGTAAAAATTACGATTTGTTTTTTCGTAATCTTCAATTAATTGCATCGCTCTGTGTTTTGGCGCACCGCTTAAAGTTCCGGCGGGGAAAGTATCGGCAACTACTTGCATCGTTGTAGCATCGTTATGCAAATGTCCTGTAACTTTAGAAACCAAATGGATTACGTGTGAGAAAAACTGAACTTCTCGGTATCGTTCTACGTTTACATTATGGCCATGACGGCTCAAATCATTTCGAGCCAAATCAACTAGCATGACGTGTTCGCTGTTTTCTTTTTTATCTTCTGATAATTGTTTGGCTAAAATAGCATCTTTTTCATCATCGCCAGTTCTTTTAAAAGTTCCTGCAATAGGATGAATTTCGGCTTTTCTATCTTTTACGATAATTTGGGCTTCTGGTGAAGAACCAAATATTTTGAAATCGCCATAATCAAAAAAGAATAGGTAAGGTGATGGGTTGATACTTCTTAAGGCTCTGTACACATTGAATTCGTCTCCTTTAAAACCTTGAGTAAAACGTCTGGAAAGAACCAATTGGAACACATCTCCACGAAAACAATGTTTTTTAGCCAAAGCTACATTGTGCTTGAATTCTTCGTCAGTTAAATTAGAGAAACCTTCGCCTTCTTTCGAAAATTTATATGAAGGAATATTTCTGGATTGCATTAATTGCTCAATTTCAGAAATATTGTTTCGGTCGTCCAGACTGTGACAGAAAATATAAGCTTCATTTTTAAAATGATTGATGGCAATGATATTTTGGTAAACCGCATAATAAACATCAGGAATGGTATTGCTGTTTTCTTTTTTAGCGATAGTTACTTTTTCGAAATAACGAACAGCATCATAAGAAATGTATCCAAACAACCCATTATTGATGAATTTGAAATTGTTTTTCTCTGACTTGAATTGTCCTGAAAATTGTTGAATTACTTCCGGAATATCCGTTTGAGCATCGATAGCAATGGTTTCAATAGTTCCGTCAGGGAATTGTTTGAAAATAGTTTCGTTTTCAATTTTTATCGAAGCAATAGGATTGCAACAGATGTAAGAGAAACTATTGTCGTTCCCATGATAATCGCTGCTTTCCAGCAAAAGACTATTTGGAAATTTATCTCTTATTTTAAAATACACACTAACAGGAGTAATCGTGTCAGCCAGTATTTGCTTGAATTTTGTATTTAGTTTAAATTGTTTCAATTGGAATAAATTTAAAATTGGTAAGCATTTGATTGAACTTCGTTTGGCATAAAAAAAGGCCTGTCGTGATGACAAGCCTTTATATATTTATAGATAATAATACCATAGGAGCTTAGTTCACGACTATTGACGTAAATTGTTCCACCACCAAGTATTATTTGTAATTGTTTTCATGTTGCAAATATAGTAATGTAATTTTAATTTTCAAATACTATAAAATAAAAAAATCAATTTTAATTTGAAAAAAATAGCATTTTCCGTAAAAAGAAACCCCAACAAGTAAATGTTGGGGTTGTTTTAAGTAAAATGAGTATTTGATTAGAATTTTAAAGCTACTGCTAATTCAAATTCGTCATTGATCGTTTTGTCTCCTAAACCTTCAAAGAAATTTCCAGAACCGTATTTAATGTCATATTTTGTTCTGTCAACTTTAAATGCAGTTGTAGCAGTATTTCCTTTTACAGTAATATCAAAATTAACTGGTTTAGTAATTCCTTTGATAGTTAAATCAGCAGTTACTGCATAAATATCTTTAGCTTTAGCTCCAATTTTTTTGATTACTAAAGTAGCAGTTGGGAATTTATCTGTTCCAAAGAAATCGTCAGCTTTTAAGTGACCATCTAATTTTTGTTGGTATTCTCCAGTTAAATCTGTAGCTGTTAGAGAAGTCATGTCAACAGTAAAAGTACCACCAACTAATTTATTTCCTTTTAAAACTACCGCTCCGTTTTTGAAGTTTACAGTTCCAGAGTGTTCTCCAGTTACTTTTTTACCTACCCATTTGATAGTAGATGCTTTTACGTCGATTTTTTTAGTTTGAGCGTTTACTGAAATACTAGCTACCGCTACGAATAATGCAATTGCAATTGTTTTAAAATTTTTCATTTTGTTTAAATTTGATTTTAATTAATAATTATAGAGTGATAAATAATTCTTGTTCTGATTTTCTAACTTTTTTATAGTGCTGAGTATCGTCTGCTTCGTGTCTGTAACCTAATGTTGCAATAAGTGAAGTGTTTAATCCCAGTTTTTCTAAACCTAAAATTTCATTGATTTGCTCAGGAACAAAACCTTCCATAGGTGTAACATCAATTTTTAATTCGGCGGCTGCATTTAATAAATTTCCTAAGGCTAAATAGGTTTGTTTTGCAGTCCAATTGTTTTTAGCTTCTTCAGGTAAAGTTAGAATTTTTGATTTCATAAAGCTTCCATATCCTTCAAGTGCTTCAACAGGAATGTTTCTTGTTGCACTAATATTGGTAACATAATTATCAATATCCTGTTCGTTTAATTGTGTTTCATTTGCAAAAATAATAAGATGCGATGCCTCTACAATTTGAGATTGTCCCCAAGCTGCAGGCTGAATTTTTGCTCTTAATTCAGGATTTTCGACTATGATAACTTTGTAAGGTTGTAATCCATAAGAAGAAGAACTCAGTCGGATGGCTTCTTTAATGGTATTTAAATCTTCATTTGATATTTTTTTGGTAGTATCAAATTTCTTTGTTGCATATCTCCAGTTTTGATTTTCTAAAAAGGTACTCATGGTAATTATTTTATAGATTTCGGTATTTTTCTAATAAATTATTTAATTGTTCTAATTCTTTTGTATTTAAATTGCTTGTTAAAGCATTTTCATGTTCAATTACTTTAGGATCTAATTCGGCTAAAACATCCAATCCTTTTTGTGTAATAAGAACTTCTATTTTTCTTCGGTTATCCGGACAAACATTGCGGGTTACTAATTGTTTCAATAATAACTTGTCAACCAGTCGGGTAGTGTTACTTGTTTTAGCAACCATTCTTTCCTGAATCATACACATATTAGCAGGATTTCCTTTTTGACCTCTAAGTATGCGTAATACATTGTATTGTTCTCCTGATAAATCGTAAGGTTTTAAAACTTCATTAAATTTTTCATTCAAAATATTCTGTGTGTACATGATATTGAGAATAATTTTTTTAGAGAGGGTTAATTCCACCGTACTTTTTATTTCATCTTCAATTTTCATTCCAATACTGTTTTTTGTTTGTTGGTACAAATGTAACACTTTTTTTATTTGTATATACAAATATATATGTGTTTTTTGCAATTATTTTTTTAGGAATATTTTAGAAAGGTTTATTAGAGTATGTTTTTTGATTTTTTTTTTAAGAATAGGTTTGCTTAATTTTCATACAATAATAAGCGGTTTCTCACTTTCAACAATTCGGTTTGTAAAGCATCAATTTTTTGAAGTAAATTAAGAACGACATCAATTCCTTCAATATTTACATCCAATTCTTTGTGCATGCGAACTATCTTTTCAATTTCATAAATAGATTCTTTATGGACATATTGAATGTTATCGACAAATTGAATTTCGATTAAACCATTTTCATTGAGTGTATTAAAAAAACTAATTTCAAGTTTATAATGCTGGCATAAGGTATGAATTGGAATAAAGTTTTCGGTACTCATGATGTTCTTAATTTAGATAGTTGGGTAAATAATTCAAGCTCTTTATCAGAGAGATTGGTTGGGATTTTAATTTGGAAAGTAATGTATAAGTCGCCAAAATGGCCTTCATTTTTGTAAACAGGAAACCCTTTTCCTTTAAGTTTTACTTTTGTGCCATTTTGAGTTCCAGGAGTGATATTGAGTTTTACTTTTCCATCAAAAGTGGCAACTGTAATTTCGCCACCTAGTACGGCTTTGTATAAATCAAGTGTAACTGTAGTGTATAAATTCTCTTTATCTCTTTTAAAATCTGGATGGTTGTTGATAACGAAAGTGATAAATAAATCGCCTTTTGGTCCTCCGCCAATACCGTCACCACCGTGTCCTGCAATTTTAATGGTTTGTCCGTTTTCGACACCTGCAGGAATGGTGAATCGAATGTTTTTTCCATTAATTGTAATTGTCTTTTTTTGAGTAGAGTAGACTTCATTTAAATCCAGCTGTAGTTCTGCATTGAAATCAGTTCCTTTAAATTGTTGGCTTCTGCTGCGATTTTGATTGCCATTTCCAAAAAGTGATTCAAAAAAATCAGAATAATCATCGCCGTCTCTTCCGTAAGAATTGAACTCTTCCTGGGAAGCATTTTTGTTATAATACCTTTGCTGCTGATTGGCTTTTTCATATTCACCTGCGTGTTGCCAATTTTCACCATAAGCATCGTATTTTTTTCTTTTTTCAGCATTTCCTAATACTTCATTTGCCTCATTAATTTCTTTGAATTTTTTTTCAGCATCTTTATCATTTGGATTAATGTCTGGATGGTACTTACGAGCTAATTTTCGGTAAGCCTTTTTTATTTCGGCATCCGTTGCTTTTTTGTCTGTTTCTAATACTTTGTAATAGTCTATAAATGCCATGTCAAATTGTTTTTAGTTAGTGCTATTATAGAATTTCTGAAGGGAAATTTCAAGATTGCGTAAAGAATTCCTGCTTCTTGATACTATAAATTTACTTAAATTTCAATTGAAAAAGACGATTTAAAGGCTTTATTTTTTAGAATAAAAACAAAAAAATGCCTGAACAAATCATCGTTCAGGCATTTTTAATTTTATAAAAAAGAGGAATTATTCTTTGAATATTTCGTCCATTAATTTTTTATCGCCTACAAGCCATAATAAATCATTTTTTTCTAAGATAATGTTTGATTCTGGATTGAGCATGCGTTTTCCTTTTCGTTCCACGCCCACTAATAATCCGTTTGTGCGTTCTCTTAATTTAGATTGTCCCACACTAACACCAATGAAATCTTCATTATTCAATTCAATTTGGCGCAATACAACTTGATCTGTCGCTTTCGATGCAACCTCTACTTCGTTTTGAGTCAAAAAGTTAGCAAATTCTTTCACTTGTGCATCCGAACCAATCACACAAATTTCATCGCCAGGAAACAAACGTTCGTTTTTATTAGGAACTTGGATCACAATTTCTCCACGTGTGATATAAGCAATATTAACGCCTATAAGCTCTCTCATCTTGATTTCCCGGAGTGTCTTTCCAGCTAAATTAGATTCTTTTGCAATTTCAAAAGTAGTCATGTGTCCATCCCAAGGCGTTAGATTTGCATAGCGACGATCTATTTTCTTTTCTTCTCTATCATTAAGATTCGTCAGGAAATGACTTTCAATTTTGTGGTATTGCTCGTGTAATTTTTTTGGAAAAAATAAATAGATTACAATGGCTAATACCAAAGCAAAAAATGCAATTACCGGAGAGAAAAAGATATTTAATAAAAATCCAATATAAAACACAGTCAATCCCATTCTGAAAAAGAAAAGCATTAAAATAGGACCTCGGTATTTTTTTTCTTCGAATAATAAATCGACTTCTTTTACAGCAACTCTACGCAAAGAAAGTGCCCATAAAAATGGCGAAATAACAATCATAGTAATTAATGCTGCAATGGTATTTCCAAATTTTGAATCTTCGACTAAAGGCAAAATAAATTTTGAAGACAATAAAATAACCGAAGTAATAATGATGGTATGCAGTACAATTTGGAGCAAATGAGCTCTAATTACTATCTGCCAGGTACTTACAGAACGAATGGCTTGTGCATTAGCACTATAACGATCAATTCGTTTAGTCCACTTTCTAGGTAGTTTTTTTTCTAAATAACCAGAAAAAGGAACTGCCATTTTTACCATAAATGGAGTGGTAAACGTAGTGACTGCCGAAACGGCAACTACTACAGGATATAGAAATCCGCTTGTTACATTCATAGACATTCCCAGAGTGGCAATGATAAAGGAGAATTCTCCAATTTGAGATAAACTCATCCCTGTTTGTACCGATTGTTTTAAAGGTTGTCCCGAAATTAATGCACCAATAGTCGAACTGATAGATTGTCCAAAAATGGTAACAAATGTTAAGATAATTACGGGAATAGCATATTCATATAAAGTATCCGGATTGATTAACATTCCTACCGATACAAAGAAAACCGCACCAAATAAATCTTTTACGGGTTTTATCAAGTGTTCAATATGTTCCGCTTGCGTAGTTTCTGCAATGATAGACCCCATGATAAAAGCACCTAAAGCAGGAGAAAAACCAACATTTGAAGCTAAAATAACCATCATTAAGCATAAGGCTAATGATAGAATCAGCATCATTTCATCGGTTAGTAAATGTTTGGTTTTCTTTAATAAAGTAGGAATAAAAAAGATACCGCCTACAAACCAGGCAACCAAGAAAAAACCTAATTTAAGTACGGAAAGCAACAATTCGCTACCCGAAAATTGTTGGCTAACCGCTACAGTGGATAATAATACCATCATTAAAATGGCTACAATATCCTGAACAATAAGCGATCCAATAACGATTCCGGCAAATTGTTGGGCTTTTACTCCCAGTTCATCAAAGGTTTTAAGAATAATAGTGGTGGAGGAGATGGAAAGAATTACGCCGAGAAAAATACAATCCATTTCTTTCCAGCCCATCCATTTCCCAACCAGATAACCTATTAGAACCATGGCTATAATTTGGGTAATGGCTGTAATTGATGCTGTTCCGCCCACTTTCATTAACTTCTTGAAGCTAAATTCGAGACCTAAGCTAAATAATAAAATGATAACACCAATTTCGGCCCAGACTTCAACACTTTTCATATCACTAATTGACGGAAAAAAATCAAAATGATTTCCAGCTAAAAATCCAGCAATCAAATAGCCTAAAACCAAGGGTTGTTTCATTTTTTTAAACAACAACACCGCAATTCCAGCAGTCATCAGAATTAGTCCTAAATCACTAATTAAGGGTTTTAAATGGTGGGATGCATCAGCAACAGCAGCTAGCGTACTCATATAGTATTCTTTGTTATTTCAATTTTGTTAAATATAATAAAATGACTTATGTTATGCAATTTTATTGTATAATTAATACCATTTTATAAAAAAAGCTATCGATTAGGATAGCTTTTTAAAAATAAACATGTTTTTATAATTAAATTCCTAAAAAGTTACTTGGAGTAATTTGTAGTAATTCTGTTTTAATAGCATCAGAAACTTCTAAAGTACCAATAAACTCATGAATTGATTTTTTAGTAATAGCTTCATTCGTTCTTGTTAAACCTTTCAATGCTTCATAAGGATTTGGATAGGCCTCACGACGTAAAATGGTTTGAATTGCTTCAGCTACAACAGCCCAGTTGTTTTCTAAATCATCGTGGAATTTTGATTCGTTTAATAACAACTTGTTTAATCCTTTTAAAGTAGCTTCAAATGCAATAATAGTGTGTCCCATTGGTACACCAATATTTCTTAAAACCGTACTGTCAGTCAAATCACGTTGCAATCTTGAAATAGGCAATTTAGCCGATAAATGTTCGAAAATAGCGTTAGCAATTCCTAAGTTTCCTTCTGAATTTTCAAAATCAATTGGATTAACTTTATGCGGCATTGCCGATGAACCAATTTCTCCTGCTTTAATTTTTTGTTTGAAATATTCCATTGAAACATACGTCCAGATATCACGATCTAAATCAATGATGATGGTGTTGATTCTTTTTAAAGCATCAAAAAAGGCAGCAAAATGATCGTAATGTTCGATTTGTGTTGTTGGGAATGAATGGTGCAAACCTAAATTTTCCTGAACAAATTTATTTCCAAATTGCTTCCAGTCAATTTGTGGATAAGCCACATGATGCGCATTGTAATTTCCTGTTGCTCCACCAAATTTAGCTGCAAACGGAATGTTGAACAACAAACGCATTTGCTCTTCGATACGTTCTACAAAAACAGCAATTTCTTTTCCTAAACGAGTAGGTGAAGCCGGTTGTCCGTGCGTACGAGCTAACATTGGAATGTCCTTCCATTCTGAACTTAATTCTTTTAATTTTGAAATTAAAGTAATTAAAGAGGGCATGTATACATTCTCAAAAGCTTCTTTTGTAGAAAGTGGAATCGCCGTATTATTGATATCCTGAGAAGTCAATCCAAAGTGGATGAATTCTTTAAATTCTGATAAACCTAATTTTTCAAAGGCATCTTTGATAAAATATTCAACGGCTTTAACATCGTGATTGGTTACTTTTTCTGTTTCTTTAATCCAAAGTGCATCTGCAGTAGAGAAATTTTTATAGATGTCACGTAAACTTTCGAATACATTAGGGTTTACGTTTTTTAATTGTGGCAAAGGAACTTCGCACAAAGCAATAAAATATTCAATTTCTACCAATACACGGTACTTGATTAAAGCTTCTTCTGAGAAAAAAGGAGCTAAAGAAAGGGTTTTATTTCTATATCTTCCATCAATTGGAGAAATAGCATTCAATTCGTTTAAAGTCGTCATTGTGTTGTTATTTTTTCGAAAGGCACAAATATAGACAGAATTTTAAGAATTTCGGGCTATTTTAGAATTGATTTTTATCTTCTTTTCGAATATTAATTACTGAAATTCGGCTAACAATCTATTTTTTAAATGTGGAATTCCAGTTGTGGCTAACATCGGAAATGTTTCCACGATATTCTTTAGATTCGGAATTTGAACAGGTTTAGGATCAATATAAAAAATCGGAATGTTTTTGGGAACAAAATCCAATAAACCCGCTGCAGGATACACTTGCAATGAAGTGCCAATAACAGCAAAATAATCAGCGGATTCCGTAATAGCAATGGCTTCATCAAAAGCAGGAACGGCCTCACCAAACCAAACAATATGCGGACGCAACTGGTATTTGAGAGAATCCATATCGCCTAAATTCAAATCGCCTTCCCATTCTAAAATAAAATTAGGGTTCTTTGTACTTCGTACTTTTAAGAGTTCGCCATGCAAGTGCAATACTTTTTTACTGCCAGCTCGTTCGTGCAAATCATCTACATTTTGGGTAATAATATGCACATCAAAATGAATTTGCAGTTGGGCTAATTCCCGATGTCCTAAATTAGGTTTTACTTCTTTGAGTTGACGGCGTCTTTTGTTGTAAAAATCCAAAACCAATTCCGGATTTTTTTGCCAGCCTTCAATAGAAGCCACTTCCATAACATCATGTCCTTCCCACAATCCATCGCTGTCACGAAAAGTTCTAATGCCACTTTCGGCACTGATTCCTGCTCCGGTTAAGACCACTAATTTTTTTTTCATTGTATTTGTTTTTGCCACGAATTACTTCGTCTGTTCGCTATTGCTCGAGTCTCGAATTGAAGGTTAAATATAGTTTTTTTTCAATTCTAAATGTGAAATGGAACACAGATTAGACTGATTTGAGCAGATTTTCACGGATTTTATCTTAAAATAAATTTGTGGTTTTACGGTTTAATTTTATAATGAAATTCGTGAATTCGTGGCTTTTTTTTCTTTTTACTATTTTTGCCCAAAATAAAACATTACAATGATTGATATCGATTACCTGAATTTCCTTGAAAATATATTAACTGACAATCGCAAAGAGCGTTTTTTAGAAGTGTTAGCAAACCGAACGAAATATTTTACAGTTGTTGTTGAAGACGTTTTTCAAATGCACAATACTTCTGCGGTGATGCGCAGTTGTGAGGTTTTTGGTATCCAGGAATTGAATGTAATTGAACAGCGTTATGGAAAAAGAATCGATAAAGAAATTGCTATGGGCGCTCAAAAATGGGTGGATATTAATCAGTTTGATTCGGTTTCCAATTGTATTTCGACTTTAAAAAATAAGGGTTACCAAATTATCGCAACCACGCCGCATGAAAATGATTGCTTGCTGGAAGATTTTGATATTTCGAAACCAAGTGCGTTGTTTTTTGGAACCGAACGCGACGGACTTTCGTCAGAAATACTAGAAAAAGCGGATGGTTTCCTGAAAATTCCTATGGTAGGATTTACAGAGAGTTTAAATATTTCGGTTTCGGCGGCCATAATTATTCAGGATTTAACCAATAGATTGAGACGTTCCAATATTAATTGGAAATTATCTGATGATGAAATTCTGGAAAAACGTTTGGCTTGGGCTAAGAATTCGATTAAAGATATTAAACGAATTGAAGCACGATATTTCGAAGAAAATCCTAAAGTGTAGATTTTAAACCGCAAAGAACGTAAAGAATTGTTAGCTAGGTTTAAATAAAACGCTAAGTTCGCAAAGCTTTGTGTACTTTGCGTTTTCTTAACACATTAAAAAAAAACTCAGCGAACTTAGCGGTAAAAAAACTGTTTTTTATTTCTTTATAAAAAGAATCAATCCCAACACACTAACAATTAAAATTGCTAATGCTGCTAAAACCATTGTTAAATCCCGAATGTTTTTTCCAGCCCAGTCCATAAATAAAAATTTATGTAAAATAGCAAAAGAATAGCCTTCCACCATATCCGAACTTTTAATTTTTGCAGCCAGTCTGGAAGTAGATGTTTCTATAAAATAAGTGGTTTTTTCAGGAGTGTCATAGACTAATTTTACCACAGGCAAACGCTTGTTGACAAAACCATATTCTCTGCTTTCAAAATTAGTAATCACTTTCGATTCTAATAATTTTACATTTTCCAGAGAAATTTCAGCTTCTTCCGGAATTTCAGGACTCATCATTTCACAACAAGCCGCTTTTGGAGCTCCATCAGTAAAATAATAAGCTAAAAATTCGGCATATTGAATGTCTAAATTTGGAACTATTTTATTTGTGGTAGCATTGATATAAACTACTTCGGTTTTTGGAAATTCTTTTTTATTCCATTTCGAATTCGAATCTGACTTTGGTTTTTTAAATCTTCCAGTTGTTTTTTCTTCTAATTGACAACGGAAATAAATGCTATCATTTAATGTGATAAGACTCGTGTTTTGAAAACGATTCCAGTCTAAATCGAGTTTGTTATTCGCTAATCCAATTTCTGAAGTTTTAAAAGTCGGTTCATAGACCATTTGGTCTAAGGTATATGGATCCCATTTAGTTGTTGCATGATAGCCGCCGCTAAAAGCAAATGTCAACGTAAAAAACGAAATCCAGATTCCTATTTGGCGATGGTATTTTCTGATTCCTTTTTTAGGTTCTAAGCTGTCTGATTTTTTAAATTGTTTCCATAAAAAGCCATAAATCACGATTCCGCTAATAGCCGAAAATCCAATGATTGACAATAAAAAAATCATAGTGATAATGCGAATACTATTGTTGCTAATCGCATCGATAAAAGACCAGTTATGAAAAACGTCAAAAAACCAAATGAAAAATTGTCTGGATGTGGGGTTGTAAGTCGCTAATTTGCCAGAAGAAGTTTCCACATAGACTTCCATTGTATCTGGACGGTCTAAAGTTACTTTGTAAACTGGCAAATACCGATTGACATATTTGTATTGATTGTCAAATTCAGTGATGATTTCGCTGTTTTTTACACTGCTTTTTTGGTCGTCTAGAAAATAACGCGACAGCCATTCGGCGTATATTTTATCTCCGTTCAGCAGTTCTTTTCCATTTGAAGTATCAAAATACAATAAATCGCCAACAATGTTTTTTACCTGATAAAATGTAGCATCGTTAAAAGTAACAATTCGGAAATTTTTAAATTGTCGGATGTTGTTTTTTTCTAAAACTTCCTGAATAGAAAGCGATAAATCATTTTGATTGATTGTTTTGATCTCTAATTTTTCATTGGCAATTTCAGGTTTGAAAAAATGCGCCATAAACGGATGCATTAATCCTGATAAAGTCCAAAAAAGAACCGGAATGATGGTAATAATTCCAATAGTTCGATGCCATTGGTACATATTCTGTTTGATTTTTTTGACCAACTTGGAATCTTTCTTTTTGATGTTTTTCTTGCTCATTTTTTGAGAACTTAAGATTTGTTTATTAGCCACAGATTAAAAATATTTTTCTAAAAGATTTGATTTTATAATCTGTGGCTAGTTTTATTATTTGTTTTTCAACGAAAAATTATATTGAATTCCTAACACAAATGTTCTTGGAGCTGCTGCTAAGTAAGCTGGTTGTGATGTGCTTAGATTTGCCCTAGATACATTATAAGCATATAATTTATCAGTCAAGTTGATGATGTTTCCGTAAATTTCGAATGCTTTCCATTGATAGCCTGCTCTAAAATTGAAAACATCATAACCTGAATATTTTACAGTGTTAATTTGGTCCTGGTAATAACTACCTACATGTTGCCATTCGATAGAAGTTCTAAGTTTAGGAAGCCAATTTGGGTAATAATACAGTTCAGAATTTCCAGACCATCTAGGTGCATTTGGCATTTCTTTGCCATCTAGGTTTTGTAAAGCATCAGTAGATTTATCTGAAACTTGGAAATCAATAAAAGTATGCTGTGCATAAGTGCCACCTAAACGAAAATTGATTTGTGCCGAAGGTTTGTAGCTTATTCCAAACTCAATTCCTTTGTGACGCGTTTCCCCAGCCGAACGATAATCGGTATCGTTGTTTTCTAATCGAACATTTAGTAATTCGTTTTTACCTTCCATATAATACAAGGCGTAGTCGAAGTTTAATTTATTTTGAAGGAAAGAAAACCAACCTCCAATTTCAAAATTTTCAAAAGTAGCTGGTTTTAGGTTGTAATAAAACTCGGCAGGAACTCCTGTTGTTCCACCAGTTCTAGGTTTAGCTCTGAAAACTGAAGTGATTCCTGGAGGAGCAAATCCTTGAGAATAATTGCCATAAAATCCAGAAAAATCAAACGGATTGTAGTTGGCACCCGCTTTGAAAGTAAAGCGATCATAAATTTTATTTCCTATAGATTGGTCTAAAGCATTATTATAATCTACTTTCATATTATCATAACGACCACCTAATGAAATAACCACTTTTTCTATAGGATTAAAACTTAATTGTGCATATCCAGCGGTATTGTAAATATTAGCAGTATAATCGGCTATTTTTATATCAGGACGTTCTGCTATAACTTCATAATTATTTACGGTTAATCCACCTGGATTTAAGTTGGCTTTTAAGTCGATTCGATAAGACCAATAACTTACTGGCGAAAAATCATAAAGTGCTCCAGCTACCAATTTTGTATTTAAAAAATCAAATTTTTGAGTGTGTTGTCCAATGGCTCCGTAACTTTTAAAATTATTCGAATTAATTTCTCCAGTTGCAGTAGTAGGATTATTGATGGCGCTCCAACGAATTCCATAAGATGGATTTTGCCCTAGTTTATTGTTTCTGTGATACGCCGTCAAATAGCTGCTTGCATTTGGATTCCAGTCGTGTTCTAATGTCAATTTTGTACGCAAAGCATCTGATTTTCTATAGGTGAAATCAGAGGTGCTTTTGTAACTTCTGTTATTAAAATCAATTTCATTTACGCCACCACTCATGTCTGAGTAGTATTCACCATACATGGTATTGCTTATCAAACGTGTTGTTGAACTGATGTTGTAATCAATTCGAACATTAATATTATCTTTTCTATAGTCAGAAAAAGCCATCCAGCCATTTTCCTGTAAACTGGAAATTCCGGCAATATGAAAACCAATTTTTCCAATGGTTGCCCCACCAGCAGCCTGAATTCTGCGAAAACCAAAATGATCTCCCTGGATTCCAAATTTGAATTCGGGATTAATGCCTGGTTTTAGCGAAATAAAATTAATAGTTCCTCCCACCGCTTCTGGTCCATAAAGTGAAGAAACGGGACCTTTAACCACTTCGATACTTTGCAAATTAAACTGATTGATTTCTAATAAAGCATTGTGATTGAAAATTCCCATTGGTCGAATAGGCAAACCGTCTTCTAAATACAAATAATACGCATTGGTAGTCATAGGTTGGCGAATAGCCATAGAATGTTGTTCGTTTCCTAGATTCACCATTAATACTCCAGGCGTTTTATTAACAATTTCGTATGCCGAATTTGCCTTAGTTTCGTCGATAGTTTTAGCGGTTAATTTGCTAATGGCAACGGGTGTTTCTTTACGTAAAGTAGCCGTTCGATTAGCCGTTACAAAAACGTCCTGAAGTTCATGAACATTAGTGGTGTCTATTTTGCTTTTGTTTTGAGCAACAACAATTTGGCTTATTGCAAATAAAGCCAGTACTATTTTCTTCATTTTAATTGATATAAATTTAAAAATAACGAGCTTTTCTTAGACGAAATCCAAGAAAATACAGTTCAATAAAAAATTGAAAAGTGATATTAAAATTTATATCAAATAGGATGGAGGTCGAAAAGAAGATAGGGAAATGGAGATTTCCTTCTTTTCTAAAATGTAGAAATTAGGTTTGATAAGAAAATCGAATGCTATTAATTTAAAATCGTTGGCAACAATAGTGTTTTGGATAAAAACCAAATCTACTTTGTTGTCCAGATTGTTTTGCATTCTTTTTTCGTTGTCTTCGTATTTTTTAAGACTTTTTTGAAGTTCACAACGACCGTTACAACTGTTATTGACCATTTTTCGTTGTACGCAAATGGTTTTTGCAATTTCGTCCTGATTTAATTTGAATGAACTGTAAGCAAAGAAGCTACCAAAAGAAGGTAGTAGTAAAAGGATAGAAAGTACTATGCTGAATAGGGTCTTCAAAAATGAGCTTTTTGTTTCGGCAGCAAAAGTACAGTTTATTATTTTTTTGAGAATATTTTTTTGACTTTTTAACAAAAATATCCCGGACTAATTTCAATACTAGATATAAGTAAGTTTAAAGCAGTATAAATAATCAGCTTTTTAAAAGATTAATATATTTTTATAAATAATATAGGTATTTTTGTGATAAATAAAACAAGTCAAATAATGAAAATAATTTTTAAAAATCCACTTGGATATTTTATTCCTGCCATCTTAGTTTTTTCAACTCTTCATTCTCAAAATGCAACACCAATAAAAACACCTGGAATTACTGTTTCCAACATGGATTTGAAAGTAAAACCCAGTGAAGATTTTTTTAGATTTGTAAATGGTTCCTGGCTTGACAAAACTGAAATTCCTGCCGACAAAACATCTTGGGGAAGTTTTTATGAACTGCGCCAAAATACAGATAAGGATGCGTTAGAAATCTTAAAAGCTGCAGCCAAAAATCCTAAATACAAATCGGATACCGATCAGGGTAAAGCAGTTGCTTTATTCAATACCATTATGGATACTGTTGGTAGAAATAAAAATGGTTTAGCTCTTCTAAAACCCTATTTAAATAAAATCAATGCTATTAATAACCTAAAGGATTTAGAAGCTTTCTTGAATGAAATGGAACCTATTGGAGTGATTGGATTTTTTGGCGTAGAGATAAGTGCTGATGCCAAGGATAGTAATAAAAATGTTATTTACGTGAATCCGGGTGCTGTAGGATTACCAGATAGAGATTATTATGTTTCGAATGATGCTGATTCTAAAGAAAAACGGGCTAAATATGTTTTGCATGTGGCAAGAATGTTGTCTTTTTTAGGCGAAAAATCTGCTGAAGCTAAACTGCATGCCGAGAAAATTCTAGCACTTGAAACTGCCATGTCAAAACCTAGATTTGACAGAGTGGAAAGTAGAGATAGAAGAAAATCATACAATCCTATGACGGTTGCTGACTTGCAAAAATTGACACCTTCCATCCACTGGAATAATTATTTAGCCAAAATTGGATTGGAAAAAGTAGATACTTTGATTGTATCAGAACCCAAATACATGGCAGCATTAGAAACAATTTTCAAAAAAAATAAAATTGAAGATTGGAAAACTTATTTACGTTGGAGTTTATTGGATCAATCTGCTGGGAAATTAACTACTGCTATTGATGCTGCTAATTTTGATTTTTATGGTAAAACTTTAACTGGAGCAATCAAACAAAGAGCTCGCGACGAAAGAGCATTACAAGAGATAAATGGTTCTATTGGTGAAACTTTAGGGAAATTGTATGTAGAGAAAAAATTTCCTGTTGAAGCCAAAGTGAAGGCTAAAAAAATGATTGATAACATTATTGAGGCTTACCGAAATAGAATTAATAATTTGCCTTGGATGACGGCCGAAACTAAAGCTAAAGCCATTGAAAAATTAAACAAAATCAATATCAAAATTGGTTATCCTGATAAATGGAAAGACTATTCTGCTTTGAAAATTAAAGACGTAGCCGAAGGAGGAACTTATTTTGAAAATTCATTAAATCTGGCACGTTGGAGTTTTCAAGAGGATATAGATAAATTAAACAAGCCAGTTGATAAAACAGAATGGCACATGTCGCCACAAACGGTTAATGCCTATTATAATCCAGCTTATAACGAAATTGTATTTCCAGCAGCTATTTTGCAAGCTCCATTTTACGATTATCAAGCAGACGAAGCAGTAAATTATGGCGGAATTGGTGCTGTAATAGGTCACGAAATATCACATGGATTTGATGATTCGGGTTCTCGTTATGACTCAGATGGGAATTTAAAAGACTGGTGGACAGCAGACGATCAAAAACAATTTGCAGCTTTGACAGGCGCACTTGCTGATCAGTTTAGCGCATTAGAACCATTGCCAGGGATTCATGTGGACGGGAAATTTACTTTAGGTGAAAATATCGGTGATTTAGGTGGTGTAAATGCCGCTTATGATGGATTGCAAATTTATTTAAAAGAAAACGGAAATCCAGGATTAATGGATGGTTATACTCCAGAGCAAAGATTCTTTATTTCCTGGGCTACGGTTTGGAGAAGTAAATCACGTGATGAAGCAATTAAAAATCAGGTAAAAACCGATCCGCATTCGCCACCCATGTATCGTGGCTATGTACCTTTGTTAAATATTGATGCTTTTTACCAAGCTTTCAATATCAAAGCAGGAGACGGAATGTATATTGCTCCCGAAAAAAGAGTGAAAATCTGGTAGTTAAAATCAAAAAACACTAAAAATCCCAAGTGCAAACTTGGGATTTTTTTTTTTGCTTTTTATGAAAAGCTGAATCTATATAGCTATTCCCCACAAATTTGTCATTCCGTAGGAATCTTATTGAGTAACTCGGCAAAGTGTTTTGCTTATTGTTGTGGTGACAGAATCACTTCGTTTGTGCGTTTCGTTCATGTAAAATTTACTATCTGATAACAGTAAGAAGCAGTATGAGATTCCTACGGAATGACAACTGGACGGTTTTGGTTTGTAAAAAAAGGACGTTTTTAAAGCATTTTTTTTACCTACAAACTTGTCATTCCGTAGGAATCTTATTGAATATAAGTCTACAAAGTGTTTTGCTTATTGTTGTGGACACAGAATGTAATGCTGCATTAACGTTTTGCGTATATTAGAGAGATCGAGATACACATAATTATTCCCGTAGTCTTGTCATTCCGAAGAATGAGGAATCTCCGCAAGTAACTCTACAAAGTATTTAGCTCATTTTTAGAGGTGTTTTGTTATGCTATTTTTGTTTTCCAATCTTTCGAAATAGCAGCCAATAACAACCAAGGTTCAATTATTATGTTTATCAATGCATGAGAAATTATGCATGGTCCAACATTTCTATTACCAATCAAATATACAATTCCTAATAAAGTTCCCAGGAGAAATGTTGAAATGAAAGCTCCTAGTAAAAATTTAATATCACGACTAAAAATTACCCAAACTATATGTATTAGTGCAAACATGATACCTGAAATAAGTACCTGAATAATTATGCCATATCCTTTAGAAGCTAATAAGTCCATTAACCACTGTCTAAATACCAATTCTTCAATCAAACCTCCTATTATTGATACTAACCCTAGTATTTTGAATAACGAAACTTCCTTTTGCATTTTGTAAACAAATGGTATCTTTTTAAAGGTATATAATACATATAGCAATGTCACTACAAAAGCAGTAATCCATGCATACCAAGGCGCTAAATTATTTTCGTCTAATCCAATATTATTGAATATTACTAATCTATATCCCAGCATCTGCATTAATAACAGAGTGAACATGGGAATCGACATTGATATCAATATAAGTGCAGTTTTTCTTCTTTGTGAAGCTATCATTATATATTTATCTTAAAATGAATTTCAAATATATAAAAAATATCTTATAAATAAAACGAATTTTAATCTAGCATGATAGTAGTGAGAATCCTTTTTTGAGGTTCTTTTCGAAAAAGATTGTAAAAGAGCAGGGAAGTCTCATAAAAGTTTGTAGCAAGCTTTGCGGAGTTCCCTCCTCTGTCGGGAGGACAAGATTGTGGAAGTTAATTGTCTATAGTTTAAAAAATACATTTCAAACGCTCCGTTTTGTTTCAAAATAACTATTCCCGCAATTTTGTCATTCCGAAGAATGAGGAATCTAATCAAGTAACTCTACAAAGTATTTAGCTCATTGTTATGGGCACAAGCGTGACAATTTGGGTTAATTGCATAAACTTCTAGATACATAAGTTTTATTTCCATTAGAATTTATATAATAGCATCCACCTCTTGGACCGCTGTAATATGTTCTAGAGTTTTGCTGCCTTTTTTCTTTAAATTGATTATTGTTGGATTTGGTATTACTTAATGCTTTCTGCGAATACAGATTATTATTGGTTTTACCAATATTTTTCCTTTCAGTTTCTTTTACTTTTTTTAATTCAGAAATTAGGTCATTTTGTATGATCCATCCTTCGTGAATATATCCACAAAGATTACCTTGACAGACTTGAAAATATTCATTGTTGTAATCTAAAATAATTCCTTTTTTATCTTCATTAAATATTGTTATGATCTCTGAAAATAAACTCGCTTCTTTTTTTAATTTTGCGCCCTTTCTTATCAATGTTGTAACGGAAGAATCTTTTATTTTTTCTTTTACTTTTTCAGATTTTAACTCTGCTATTTTTAGTTCAATTTTATTTAGGGAGTCAGTTAAACTTTTAATAGTTAATTCAACTCTCTTTTTTTTCTTTTTTAGTTCGATTGTTTCTTTTGTATCAACATCTGTTTGAGAATAAGTTAACATTGTAATCAAAAAAGCGAAAGATGTTAAGTAAAAGTGTTTCATATAAATATTTGCTAACTAAATCAATAAGCTAGTATGTGGTATGGATAAAATCGGGAATTATTTAATCCCAAATATATAAAAAACATCTTAATAAAAACTGAGTTTCTGAAC
>NZ_JBCFQK010000028.1:0-38794 GCF_041729735.1 Flavobacterium magnesitis
CTATACTACTATTTAGCGTAATGAGTTGTTCAAAAGATGATGATACTCCAGTTGATGAATCTGTTTATTTCAGCAAAGACCTTTTAGATGTTAAGCCTAATCCAACAAATTCTTTTATTGTAAAAGGTGATTTTTCAATGAAAAGTGACAAAGGCACTTACATTTTAGAAGAGTACCTTGACGGAACTTTTAAGAATATACCTGAATACCTTAATAATGATGAAGGAGATATAAAAGGGATAGACGGTAGCACAATTTTATTGTTAGTTTCAATTGATAAATCAGGAAAAGTATCCGTAGGTAGTTATAATTATAATCCAAAGACAAATCCAGACACAGGAAATTATCTTTTTACAGCTATGAATTTCACAGGCAATGGATATATGAAACAAGATATGACTGGTACGATTACATCCACAGGAAGCAATTACTTTACTATTACATACACAAATAAGTATGAATATTATAGTTATATCAGTAAAGGAAATAAGACAGCGACAAAAATTGATAAAAGAACATTTACATTCTAATAAATCAATAAAATGGGAAAATCTAACATCATTCAACGGGGAATAAAAACAGGTAATATTTACCTAGTATTAATGTTGTTAAGTTTTGTTTTCATAATAATTAAGGGATGTAATTCTTCAAAAAATGAAGATAATACAGAAGCCATTTCGGAAGCAGAAAAAACGGAAATAGAAGCAGATATTAAAGCGGATGTTATTGTAGCTGTACAGATAGAAGTTGAAGAAAACTTAAAAAGTCCTTCTACAGCAGATTTTCCGTGGGTTATAGAACCAATAAAAGTAAATGATTCAACATATACCGTAGCATCTTACGTTGATTCTCAAAATGGATTTGGCGCAATGATTAGAGCAAATTTTGTGGTTGAGGTAATTATTGATAGACAAACAAAAAATACCAAAGCAAAACTAATAATGTTTGAAGAAAGGCAATAAAACTAATATAGTAGTTTTTCTTGGAACTTAAAACAATTACTAAAGTGATGAATTAAACTTATTGAGCAAAACAAAAAGGTACTGTAAACTATTTCAAAGTTATGTCAGCAATAAGGTTGCGCTGTGTTTTGTAATGGCTGACACCTTTTTTGCGCAACGTAACAAAAATCCCTATTAATTTGTTACATTTATTGTGACAATTTGATAGGGTTTTTAGATATAAAGCATTGATTTTGCTGATAAATTGCTAATATAAGATTGCAACAAAATTGCAACAAATAACCTAAAAAAATTGCATTTTAAAACTGTTTTTTTTAAATATATTGATTTTTATGTGTTACACAAAAACACACCTCAACGGGAAAGCTGAAAACCGACATTAGAGTAAGCATAACATTAAAAACACCTTTTCGTATGAATTCAAGAATTATCATAATTATTTTGTTTGCGGGACTTATTTCGGCTTGTGGAAGTAAAGAAACAACTCAAATTGCAGAAAACACATTTGTACATAATGAAAAAGTGTATAAAATTGTTGGCAATGAACTTTCACAAATTGCAGACTTAACTACTGAATTTGAAATTTCTAAACCAACTAAAAAAGATTTAGGGAGTGCTGACATCTCGTACATTAAAGCAGGTGCGACTACTCAAATAAACGCATTGTCCAGAGGAAATTTTTTATATTTTAAGTTTAAAATAAATGGAATAAATGATTTAAGAGATAATTATGTCCCTGGAGAATTCACAGTGAACTTTAAAGATGAATTCGATTTTATTCTACATCAAGCTGTAATACCAACAAACGAACTTACGGCTGTTGTAGATGGAAACAATCAAATTAGTTATTTTATTTATAATGGTAAAACAGAAATGAGTACAGAAATTAATAAAGCAATTAAAAGCTATGATGTTAGCTCTGGCGTTAGAATAAATAAATAATAAAATCTTATAAAAATGTAAAGTAAAAACCCGATGCAGAAATGTATCGGGTTTGTTGTTTTTTAGAAGATTTATTTAGAGTTAAAAAACTTATCAACATTTACAAAACGGCAACGAAAACGGCAACGAAAAATAAAAAGCCTTGTAATTCAATTGATTACAAGGCTTTTTGTGGAATCGCCGGGAATCGAACCCGGGTCCAAACAAGCAATTAAAGAGCTTTCTACACGTTTATTTCCTGATTAGATTTTCGATAGTTTGCGAGGCCAGAAACAGCCACAAACTACTTATCTTCTTAATTTTCGAAAACCACCCGAAGCTCATGGAAATCTAGGTTTATTTTTACGGTTCCCCTAAACTGAACGCCACAAACCAAGGCTTTCAAGGAGAATCCAGCTTCCCTATCTGATAGGGACGTGGCTTAATCTTACTATAATTCGGATTATGCAGCTAAAGCGTAGTTATTTTCGCCGTGTAAAAGTGTAAGATCTTATATTTACGAGCAAGGTCTCAATGCTCGACGTGCTTACTGTTCAATTCGACTTGCTGTCAAAACCAGTCGACCCCAGTTTTCAAAAATTAATTTGAGTGTGCAAAAGTACAATTTTTAACTTAATAATTAGCCCCAAGCCTTATATCAATTGCAAAAATTATTCCTCTTTATCATCTTTGCCTAATTTGAATGGATAATCTCCAAATAACGGAGCTAATTTTCGAACCTGATAAGTCTTTGTAGTAAACTTATTTGATAAGGCAATGATGGTTACATTTTCTTTTAATAAAGTTACATAAGATGACGTATTTCCATGCCACCATCCGTTATGGAAATAGAAATTTTGTCCTGTTTCCCAATTGATCATTCTTATTCCTAATCCGTAGTTTTTTTGACCTTTATGTTCGTTACTAAAAGGAGTATAAACGAGTTTAAGTAATTTTGGGCTTAAAAATCCAGGTGTATTTCGAGCCAAATCAAATTTTAATAAGTCTCTTGGAGTAGAATAGATGTTTTTATCTCCATAAACAGCATCGAGATAATCTTTTCCTATTTCAACTTTATTGCCTTTGTAAGAAGGAACTATTGAATCCTTATCTCTGTCATAATTAAAAACAAAGGTATGATTCATTCCCAATGGTTTAAAAATCATACGATCCATTGCTTTTTCATAACTCATTCCTGTCGCTTTTTCTATAATAAGTGCCAAAACGGCATAATTGGTATTGCAATAAGCAAAACGAGTATTGGTTCTCGCTTCTAATCCGATGTCTTTTGTTGCCATCAAATGAACAATATCCTTATTTGTTAAAATATCATGTCTGTCCCAAACGCCATCTTTTTTATCTGTAAAATAGGCGTAATTACGCATTCCGCTTCTATGATTTAAAAGTGTTTTTACCGTTACATCTGGAAATGGAAAATTAGTAATAATGGTATTTACTTTTTGGTCTAAACCAATTTTTTTAGCATCAATCAATTTTAAAACTGCCGATGCGGTCAAAATTTTACTTACAGATGCCAAGTGGAGCGGAGTAGTAGCCGTAATAGGTCTTTTGTCTCTAAAATTAGCCATCCCTTCATATTTTTCAAAGATGATCTGACCATTTTTAGCCACAAGAAAACTACCGTTCATACTGTTGTTCGGCCAGGTTTTATTGTAAAAATGTTCAATAGAACTCTTTTTAGAATTGATATATTGAGCGGTTAGTTTAGTCAGTTTACTTGAAGGTGGTTCCATGTGTGGCATGGTATCTTTTGGTAAATCTGCATCAGAAAGGATTCCTTTTTTATTCTTTTGGTTACAAGAACTCAAAACTAAAAGAAGCAGGAGTAATTGTAGTATATTTGTCTTTTTTATGAAAATCATTACTTATAGGGCTATATAGGCAAATATATAGAATCAAATGTTTTTGGTCGATGTTTTTTTAAACGTTAACAGAATTTTTTGAAAGTTTTTAATTGACTTTTTTCTATGTTTTTGGCTTTCAGCTTCTAATGATTTTCAAGAGTTTTTTACTCAATAAAACTCATTTTTATAATCACTTAAGTTTTAGAATTTAAAGAATAACACCATACACAATATGAAATTTGGAATAATACAAGAAAGAAAAATCCCAGCCGATCGAAGAGTGGTTTTTTCTCCTAATGAAATAATAAAATTAAAAGCACTTTATCCTGAACTTACTATTAAGGTAGAAAGTTCGCCCATTAGAGTATTTATCGATTCAGAATACCAAAATGCAGGAGTAGAAGTGGTAACAGATATTAGTGATTGTGATGTGCTGCTAGGTGTAAAAGAAGTTCCTGTTGAAAATTTAATCCCTAATAAAACCTATTTCTTTTTTTCACATACAATAAAAAAACAAGCCTATAATAGAACTTTATTACAAGCTTTATTGGATAAAAATATTGATCTTTATGATCACGAAACGCTTGTTGATGCCAATAATAATCGTTTAATTGGTTTTGGTCGTTACGCAGGAATGGTTGGTGCTTACAATAGTATCCGTGCTTTCGGAATCAAATTTGAATTGTATAAATTACCTAAAGTCGAAACACTTGAAGGTAAAGAAGATTTAATTCGTCATTTAAAAAGAATTGTTTTGCCTCCCATCAAGTTTGTAGTTACTGGAAAAGGAAAAGTAGGCAATGGTGTAAAAGAAATTTTGGATGCCATAAAAGTGAAATTGGTTTCGGTGGAGCATTATTTGACTAAGAATTATACGCAGCCAGTTTATACCCAAATAGATGTTTTAGAATACAATAAAAGAAAAGACGGAACGGTTTTAGAAATAGCTGATTTTTTCCAGAATCCTCAAGAATATGAAAGTAATTTTGAGCGGTTTACTAAAGTTTCTGATGTGGCCATTACAGGACATTTTTATGCCAATGAAGCACCTCAAATTCTGACCAGAGAAATGTTACAATCCAAAGATTGTAAAATAAAAGTGGTGGGAGATATTTCTTGTGATATCAATGGACCAATAGCCAGTACATTGCGTTCTTCTACTATTGAAGAACCTTTTTATGGATATTTACCCATAGAAAATAAGGAAGTTGATGTTTTTCATCCCGCAGCAATTGTAGTAATGGCAGTAGATAATTTGCCTTGTGCCTTACCTAAAGATGCCAGTGAAGGTTTTGGAGAAATGTTTCTCGAAAAAGTAATCCCAGCCTTTTTTAATGGTGATAAAAATGGTATTTTAGCTCGCGCAAAAATTACTGAAAACGGAAAATTAACACCTAGATTTAGTTATTTGCAAGATTTTGTAGATTCTGAATAACTTTAAAAATTTTAACCGCAAAGTGCACTAAGATATAGTATTAAGTAAATTCTAAAAAAAAACGTAAAGTTCGCAAAGCTTTGTGAACTTTGCGTTTTATCAACATAATTATTATCAAAACCTTGCGAACTTTGCGGTTAAAAATCACACCATGTCCTCTGGTTTTACCCAATTATCAAAATCTTCTACACTTACATAACCCAAACGAACCGCTTCTTCTTTTAGAGTCGTTCCGTTTTTATGAGCAGTTTGCGCTATTTCAGCAGCTTTGTAATAACCTATTTTTGTGTTTAAAGCCGTCACCAACATTAATGAATTATCGACCAATTCTTTGATTCGTTTGTAATTCGGTGCAATGCCTTGAGCACAATGTTCGTCAAACGAAACGCAAGCATCGCCAAGCAATCGAGCCGATTGAAGAAAATTGGCAGCCATTAAAGGTTTAAAAACATTCAATTCATAATGACCTTGCATTCCGCCCACGCTAATGGCAACATCATTTCCCATAATTTGAGCACAAACCATAGTTAAGGCTTCGCATTGGGTAGGATTTACTTTTCCTGGCATAATGGATGAGCCTGGTTCGTTTTCTGGAATCAGAATTTCTCCAATTCCCGAACGTGGTCCCGAAGCCAGCATTCGAATATCATTCGCAATTTTATTCAAAGAAACCGCCAGTTGTTTCAATGCTCCATGCGATTCTACAATAGCATCATGAGCGGCTAAGGCTTCAAATTTATTTTTGGCGGTTACAAATGGAAGCCCTGTAAATTCGGCAATGTATTCCGCCACTTTTACGTCATAACCTTTGGGTGTATTTAATCCCGTTCCTACGGCAGTTCCGCCTAAAGCGATTTCAGACAAGTGAGCTAAGGTGTTTTTTAGTGCTTTGATGCCATAATTTAATTGGGCTACATAACCTGAAAGTTCTTGTCCTAAAGTCAGCGGAGTAGCGTCCATTAAATGCGTACGACCAATTTTTACCACAGTTACAAATTCTTTTGCTTTAGCATCTAATGTATCTTTTAATTTTTCAACTCCAGGTATTGTGATATCAATGATAGCTTTATAAGCAGCAATGTGCATCGCAGTAGGGAAGGTGTCATTAGACGACTGTGATTTATTGACATCATCATTGGCTTTGATTAACTGTTCTTCTTGACCAATTTCAAATCCCTGTAAAGCTTGAGCTCTATTGGCAATCACTTCATTCAGGTTCATGTTGCTTTGCGTTCCTGAACCGGTTTGCCAAATAACCAATGGAAATTGGTCGTCTAATTTTCCAGCAAGGATTTCATCGCAAACTGCGGCAATGGCGTCTCTTTTTTCAATTGACAAAACACCCAAATCACAATTGGCGTAAGCAGCTGCTTTTTTAAGATAAGCAAAACCAGCAATGATTTCTTTTGGCATTGAAGCCGATGGTCCTATTTTAAAATTGTTTCTGGAACGTTCTGTTTGAGCGCCCCAGTATTTATCGGCTGGGACTTGAACTTCGCCCATAGTGTCTTTTTCAATTCGGTATTTCATAGTTGTTCTTATAAGAGTTTATGATTTTTATTTTATCAGAAATAGCAATTCGTTTCTGAAATAAACAAAATGAAGCTTAAATGTACGTATAAATGTATTTTTATGAAAATTGAGTGTTGTTTTTATTGCTAAGAAAAAAATTAACTGCTACATTTGTGGCTACATTCAAAATTCCGGAAAACATGTTTGAATTTTCACAGTATTTAGGCTTTTTACTTTTCTTAACCATCCTTACAATGGGATTTTGGTTAATGTTTTTTCTAGTAAGCTTCGTATCCTATTGGGTAGGAGGTGCTGCTTGGGAAAGATTCAAAGAAAAGAGAGCAAAAAAACAAGAATCTCTATAAATTGAGATTGTTGATAAAAAAGGATTCATGAAAATGAATCCTTTTTTTATGCTAAAAAATTTAAATTACAATAAAAAAAAATCCAAATTCCAAGTGTAAAAGTTGGAATTTGGAATTTGCTATATATTATCCAGGGAAATCTCCACCTTCATCACCGCCACCGCCACCATTTCTTGGAGGATTCTTTTCTTTATCTGTTTTCTTCATGTTTAATCGGTAAGTAAAAGACAAGTTAATTTGTCTTCTTCTCCACTGAAATTCGCTGTAAGATGTAACGCTTTCTAAATTAGTTTCTGAAATCATTTTTCTAGAATTAAAAAGATCACTTACATTCAATGCAACTGTAGCTTTGTCTTTTAAAATATCTTTACTGAAAGCCATGTTAATAACGTAATTACCCAGATTTCTACCTTGAGCCGTATTTCTTGGTCCAAAATACATTCCAGATAATTGCCAGTCTACTTTAGCAGGAAGTGTTAAACGAGAACTCACTCTGGTAAACCAAGAAAAAGCTTCGTTGTCTAGTTTTTGAGTAATTTCATTTCCATTGATGTCTTCATAGGTATTTTCTCCTGTAGTTTTAGAATTGAAAAGGTTGAAACTACTATTGATTTTCCATATTTTTAGTGGGCTGTAGTTTAATGTAAACTCGAAACCAAATTGTTGTTCTTTGGCTAAATTTACAGGGCTACTTAAAATTACGGGATTGTCACCCACAAATTCTCCTGTTTCGGTACGAACAAATGCAAATACATTTTCGGTGTTTTCAAAATACATCGAAGTACTAAAAGTTACTTTTTCCCAACGCTTTAAATATCCTAAATCAAATTTATCTGTAAAGGAAGGATCTAAGTCTGGATTACCTCTAAATAAATTAATGTTACTAGAATAATTAGTAGCTGGATTTAAGAAACGTCCTCTTGGTCGGGACAAACGTTTACTGTAGCTTAAAGAAAGGCTACTTTCGTCTGAAATCTCATAATTGATAAAAGCACTTGGAAAGAAATTATTGTATTTCTTAGTGTTGAAATCTTGTGTGTCTAATAAGTTGACATTAATTTTTGTGTCTTCCCAACGCAAACCAAATAAGTACGAGAATTTATTTACTTTAAAACCATATTGCGTATAGATAGCATTGATTTGTTCTTTGTATTCTAAAGTATTAGAAAGAAAATCACCAATAGCGTTTCCGCTGTTGTCTGTTGTTACACTGTATTCACTATCTAAATCATTAAAGTTTCCTTTATAACCTGCTTCAAACTGACTTCCGTTTTCGAATGGTAAAACATAGTCAGCCTGTATTTGCAATTGTTTTTGATCTTGATTATTGAATGTTTCATCAAATCTAGGATTATTACTTCCAACAATTTCATCAGTAATAATGGCGTCATCATTGTCTTTACTTGTTGCGTAAGAGAAATCAGCGGTAAATTTATGACCTTCATCATTGAAATTTTTCAAGAAATTAGAAGCATATTCAATGTCTTTTCCACTGTCATTTCCTCTACTTAAACGGTAGCGTGTAGAAGTAAAATTTCTATCTTGATCGAATGAATTGTAGTTTACTAAATCGTTGTTGGTTCCGCTATTGTCTCTGTAGCTAATAGAGTTAGTCCAAAAAGTGTTAGGCGCTACAGTCCATTCAAAACCTGTTTTTGTTGAAATTCCTTTTCTTAGACGTTCAGTATCTCTAACTTCATCGTTATAACCTGTAATGATTCCTGAGTCTGTATTTAAGTTGGTACCGTTGATACTGTTTGTCAAACCTCTACCTTCACTTGTTCTGTAATCGTATCCAGTAGAAGTGAAAAAATTTAATTTTTCAGTCTTGAAGTTCAAATTAGCACTTGCACCATAAGTTTCAGGAACTCCAATTGAAGTTATAAAACTTCCGTTGAAACCTAAGTTTTTTCCTTTTTTCAAAACTATATTCAGGATACCTGCACCACCTTCGGCATCATAACGTGCCGATGGATTGGTGATAACTTCTACTTTGTCAATTGCATCAGCTGGAATTTGGCGTAAAGCCTCAGCCATATTTAGCGCGTTAGATGGACGTCCGTCTATAAAAATACGTACGTTTTCGTTTCCACGCAAACTTACATTTCCTTCCACATCCACAGAAACAGAAGGTACATTTTCTAAAACATCACTTACTGTTCCACCTTTTACAATCATGTCCTGACCTACGTTGTATACTTTTTTGTCTAACTTAATTTCAACAGTTGATCTTTCTGAACGTATAACTACTTCATCTAATTGTGCTGCATCTTCAACTAGTTCAATTGTTCCTAAATTAGTGTTTTTATCAAGCTTGCGTTGATTGTATTCTATAGATTTAAAAGAAATAAATTCGATTTTGATATTGTAAATTCCAGGTGCGACTTCTATAGAAAAACCACCTTTAGGATTGGTAATTCCACCTGCAATTATTTTTGGATTAGTAGCATCTATGATAGTTACAGTTGCATATTCTAAGGGTTGTTTTGTTGTTTTTTCAATTACAGTCCCAGAAATTTTTACTTTTTCTTTGGCTGGATCAATTACAGGATCGCCTATTTTGGCAAAACTACTCAGGCAGCTAAAAAGTAAGGTGAGACTTAAAATGAATCTTAATGGTTGTCGCATTTTTTAAAATTTTATGTTTGTGTTAGGAATAGAAAAACGCAATTAGGTTTAACAGCGATATATTAAATTAATGTTAAAAAGCTTATTTCGCTTCAAAAAAGGCTTCAATCTTATCCATTTCCCTTGCTATAATTGCTTTGTTTCCTTTGATAATGATAGGTCTTTCTATTAAAATTGGATTTTGAATCATTGCCTCAATTACCGCTTCGTCCGTTAGATTTTTATCTTTAAATTGTTCTGTCCAAATCTTTTCTTTTTGACGAACTAATGCAATGGGTTTGATGTTTAGTTTTTCTAATATAGCTCTAAGTTCTTCTGCACTAGGAACTTCTTCTAAATATTTGATGACTTTGTATTCTTGATTTGTGTTTTCTAAAAAAGCCAGACAATTTCTTGATTTTCCACAACGTGGATTATGATATACTTCAATCATGAGTATTATTTTTATAGTTTAAAATAAAAAGGGTATTTTCGAAGAGACAAAAATAGCTTTTGAAAGTTGAATAGAACTACTTTAATTCATAAAAGAGATGTTTATAGAACAAGGCATTCGTTTAGAAAATAAATTTTGGAAATATATTTTGGGCTCTAGCCTTATTATTTTAGCTTCTTTTTTAGGACAAATTCCATTAGTAATAGCGGTTATTAGTAAAACAATTCTAAAAGGAGCAACTTACCCCGCTACTAATGATGAAATCATGCACTTTTTTGAACCTAATTTGACTCTTTTTTTGATTCTCATTTCGTTTGTTTTTGCTTTTATCGGAATTTATTTGGTCGTGAAATATTTGCATCAACAAACGATGCTTTCAGTAACTACTTCCAGAAAAAAAGTCGATTGGGGTAGAATTTTATTTTCATTTGGACTTTGGGCTGTATTTTCGATTGTGTCTACTTTGGTCTTTTATTATTTTAATCCAGACTTGTATATTTTTCAATTTAAACCCATTCCTTTTGCTATTTTATTTGTTATTGCTGTGGTTTTAGTTCCTATCCAAACCAGTACTGAAGAATATGTTTTTAGAAGTTATTTGATGCAAGGTTTTGGAAATTTGGCACAAAATAAATGGTTTCCTTTGCTAATGACTTCCATAATTTTTGGAGGAATGCACCTTTTTAATCCCGAAGTATCAAAAATAGGAAACATCATTTTTGTCTATTATATCGGGACGGGATTGTTTTTAGGAATTATTACTTTGATGGATGAAGGAATCGAATTGGCTTTGGGTTTTCATGCCGCCAATAATCTCATTGGAGCTTTATTAATCACTTCGGATTGGTCTGCTTTTCAAACGCATTCTATTTTCAAAGACATTTCAGAACCACAAGCGGGATTAGACGTTATTTTGCCAGTAGTACTGGTTTATCCTATAATTTTATTTATTTTTAGTAGAAAATACCAATGGACGCATTGGAAAGAAAAATTAACTGGAAAAATCAGTTCAAACAATTAAGCTCATGAAGAGAGTTACTTATAAAAACATCCACAATTTTTTTAAATTCAATGGTGTTCATTTTGATAGCAGAGGAATGCGTGTGGCAGCCTATTATTTAATCAAAGAAGGGGATGAACAAGAAAAAGCCATAGGTGATTTTTTACTCGATTGGTTTGATGAAAGACCGTATGTCGATTTAAAAACTTCAGGAACTACGGGAACTCCTAAAATCATTCGAAAAAACAAACAAGCTTTAGTGAACTCAGCTTTAGCAACAGGAGATTTTTTCGGATTGAAATCTGGTGATACTGCTTTGTGTTGTTTGCCTGTTGAATTTATTGCAGGAAAAATGATGCTGGTAAGAAGTTTTATTTTAGGTTTAGCGATTGATTTTGTTTTACCAAATTCAGAACCATTGGCTCATTTGAACAAAAAATATGATTTTGTAGCGATGGTGCCTTTGCAAGTTGAAAATTCATTGAACGAATTGTATAAGGTAAAAAAACTCATTATTGGCGGAGCAAAATTGAATGAATCTTTAGCAAAAAAGCTCATAAACATAAATACAGAAGTTTATGAAACTTATGGAATGACCGAAACCATTACGCATATTGCTGCCAAAAAAATAGGCGAACAAGTTTTTTCTATTTTACCAAATGTTCAAATTTCTCAAAATGAAAATAATTGTTTGGTTATTGATGCACCACAAGTGAGCGAAGAACGATTGATTACAAATGATTTGGTTGAAATAATTAATGATCACCAATTTGTGCTTTTAGGGCGAATTGACAATGTGGTGAATAGTGGCGGTGTGAAATTAATTCCTGAAAAAATAGAAGAAAAATTAGCCGATGCAATTCTTGCTCGTTTTTTTGTGGGCGGAATTCCAGATGCTGTTTTAGGAGAAAAATTAGTTTTAGTAATCGAAGGAAAAAATCAAGATCTAGACGAAGCTATTTTTGCTGTTTTGGATAAATTCGAAAAACCAAAAGCAGTATTTTTTATTCCAGAATTTGAAACGACAGATAGTGGAAAAGTAAAAAGAAAAGCGATTTTGAAGACTTTAGAATAATATTCAGTTGGTCTCAAATAGAATTAAAACTATATACTTTCAGTGCATTTCTCTTTAGCTTCTAAAAAATGTTCACACCGCAAATTTTAAAATATTAGTTATTCAAATAATTTGCGAATTTGCGGTAAATATTAACTGTACAATAGTGGTTTATTTGTGCTCAATAATTTCGGCTTTTAATTTATCCACTTCAAGCAAACCTATTTTTTTATTGACTATTTTGATAACGCCTTCTTTTTTTAAACTTGAAAGAATTCGTGTGACTTGCTCATCAGTAGTTCCAGCAAAATCAGCGATTTCTTTTCGGGAAAGATTGATGTTCAGTAGATTATTAGTGTGACCGAATTTTTTAAGCAAATACAATAAGATGTCAATCACTCTTTCGCGTACATTCATTTGGGCAATTTTTTTGACCCTGTTTTCGCTTTTATTTAATTCTTCGGCATAAAAAAGCATCATGTCATACGTGAATTCAGGAATTGATTTCAGAATGGCGTGCATGATATCATTACTAAAATTGCACAAAATAGTGTCCTCAAGAGCCGAAGCAGCAATCAAATAGCGATTGCTCGTTCCAAAACCCCTGAAACCCAAAGTATCTCCATCAGTTGTTAGGCGAACAATTTGTTCTCTGCCATAAATACCTGTTTTCAAAACCTTTACTTTTCCTTTGAAAATAAAATACAATCCTTGAATAGGAGCGCCTTCAATCATGAATTGTTGTCCTTTCTTGCAAGTATAATTGGTTTTTTCCAAAACAAAATCCTGCATCTTTTCCAGATGCAAATGTTTTTTTATAAAACAATTCGTGTTGATGCAGTTAGCACAATCAGTAGTGATTCCTCTCATTTGTTCTTTGTTTGATGAGTTGAACTCAGGTTTTGAATAGAGCAAATGTAAGTTAAAAATAAGTATTAATACGTATTTTTAATTAAAATTACTTAGAAATAAGTGTTTTTATGGATTTAGAAATAAGCTTCTTTCTTTTTACGAGAATCTTATTTTTTAGATTAAAAATCAATCAGATTGTTATTTCAGATTATTATTTCAGATTATTATTGTTCGAATTCTTCATACATTTTTAACAACTGATTTACAGTATTCCAGTTCCGAATAGTAGCAATAAGATTCAGTCTTTTTTCGATGTATTTTTGGTCTAATCTGGTTTTTCCAGCAGAAACAGCATATTTAATGTAGATTCTGTTTTTATCAATATGGACTTCATCAGGTTTTACGGCACTCATTTTTAGGTCGTGAATACGGTCTTTGTGCAATTCCATCGAAGTAAAAGCGACGTACAGTTTTTTAGTATCCACTTCTTTTTCTTTTAAAAAGAGATTGTTGCTCAAACAGGAAGTTAAATCTTCTTTATTAATTACCACAACAGGAACATCATGCCCAAAGGTTTTGAAAATTTCCTGCTTGATTTTAAATCCTACTGCGGCTGGATTTTCTTCTTCGGTAGTTACAAATACATTTCCGGTTTGGATATATGTTTTTACGTTGGTAAACCCAATGTTTTCCAGCATTTTTTGCAAGGCATCCATTTTTATCATGTTATGTCCCGAAACGTTGATACCGCGAAGTAAAGCCAAATGTGTAGTCATAATTGAATTATTGTAAAAGTAAATTAAGTTGTGCCATATCATCAAATAGCGGAATATTCATTTGTTGTAAAGCATCAAAATTAGCATGATTTGTAAAGCCAAAAACATCAAAACCTCCCGTTAAAGCCGCCTGAACGCCAGCAGGACTGTCTTCGATAACAACACAATCCTGGACATCAAATCCCAAGGTTTTGGCTGCGTGAAGATACAATTCGGGATTGGGTTTCCAGCTGTTGATATCGTAAGCGCTAAAAATAGCTCCTTCAAATTGATCAATCAAGTTAGTAGTGGTCAGGTTAAGTCTTATTTTATCGGCAGGACCATTGGAAGCAACTGCTATTGGAACATTAATTTTAGCTAATAACTCATGAATTCCTTTTACGGGTTTTAAATTTTTTCGAAAAGCTTCAAATGTGCAAATTCTGAATTCTTCCTCGAAAGTATCAGGCAATTTTTTGTTAGCCAAATCAGCAATGTAGTCAAAGCAAAATCCGAGTGATTTTCCTAAAAATAATTGATGGGCATAATTTTCATCGATGATTGCTCCATGTGATTTTGCCATGCTGACTAAGGTTCCAATCGAAATTTCTTCGCTATCTACCAGTACGCCATCACAATCAAAAATGATACATTTGTATTTCATAGTTTTTTCAATTATAAAAGTTCCAATAATTCTAATGGGTGATTGATAATTGATTGAGCGCCTTCGGCTAATAATTCTTCTTCGGGTCTGTAACCCCAAAGTACACCTACAGCATGCATATTGGCGTTTTTTGCCGTTTGCATATCAATTCCAGAATCGCCAACATAAAGGAATTCTTCAACAGAAAAACCTAAAGTGTTGCTGATTTCAATGGCTGCTGATGGATTTGGTTTTTTGGTAGCTTCACTTTTTAAACCCATTACAATTTCAAAATAATCTGGAAATAAGGTAAGTCCAATTTTCCTAGTCAATTCATCGGCTTTATTGGATAAAATAGCTAGTTTGATATTTCGAGATTTTAATTCATCTAAAAGCGCTATAATTCCGTCGTAAGCTATGGTTTTGTTGGTACAATTCTCGCGGTAATTTACCATCATGGCCTGAAAAGTACTTTCGATAGTGGATTCGTCTTTATGGGTTTCAGGAAGTGCTTTGGTAACTAAATTTCGAAGTCCGCTACCAATAAAATCATTAATAACTTCATAGCTATGAGTTGGGAAGTTACGTTCTTGAAGTACTTTATTGATTGAATCGGCGATGTCTATAAGTGAGTTTACGAGGGTTCCGTCTAAGTCGAACAGTACTGCTTTAAATTTCATTTTTTATTATTTGTATTGGAGTGTAATTATGCAAAGATAGAAAACAGAAAATAGAAGGCAGAATTTAGAAAGTAGATTAAATTTTTTAAACTTTCGCTAAGATTCACAAAGCAAACACATAGAAACTCAAAGAGGTAATATTGAAAAATCAGTATTTATCAGTATTATCGGTATAATCTGTGGGCTAATTTAAATTTAAAAAAAACTTAGCGAAACTTTGCGCCTTCTTTGTGAATCTTTGCGTAACAAAATTGTAATAACAATTATTTTTTATCCACCACAATTCGGTTTTCTCTATTGGCTAATTCCCAGGCAATATTAAAAGTCAATTGGGTTCTTTTAGTCAAAGCATCGTACTCAATTTTATCAGGCGTATCTGTTTTTCTGTGATAATCGGCGTGTACACCATTGAAAATAAATACTGATGGAATTCCGTTTTTTGCAAAGTTATAATGGTCGGAACGATAATAGAAATTGTTAGGATCATTTAACGCATTAAATCTGAAATCCAAATCCAAGTGAACGTATTTTTCGTTTACCGCTGTACAAATTTGATGTAATTCAGTCGAAAGTCTATCTGCTCCAATTAAATAAACGTAATTTTTTGTGTTGGGATGAATTTCGTCTCGGCGTCCTATCATGTCGATATTAATATTGGCAACCGTATTTTTTAAAGGAAACAATGGGTTTTCGGTATAATAGCGTGAACCGTGTAAACCATGTTCTTCGGCAGTAACGTGGAGAAATAAAATAGAACGTTTTGGTCCGTGACCTTCTTTTTTTGCTAATTGAAAAGCCTGAGCTATTTCGAGCAAAGCTACAGTTCCAGAACCATCATCATCTGCTCCATTAAAAATAGCCTCATTTTTAGTACCTATATGATCGTAGTGTGCCGAGATTACAATAATTTCATCTGGTTTTTCAGTTCCTTCAATGTAAGCCCAAATATTTTCGGAATCAGGTAATTTTTCATTGCGTTTGGCATTCAAAAAAGCTTCTGGAACGTGTTGGTAATAATCCTGAGCTCCTTGTGGAAAAGAGATGTTGTCTTTTTGATATTGACTAATGAGGTACTTACCCGCTTTTTTTTGACCAATAGAACCTGTTTCACGGCCTTGCATCGAATCGCTGGCTACAATGTAAAGATGTGTTTTTAATTCGTCAGCAGTAATGGTATTGCTGTATTTTACAGGTTTGAATTCGCTTTTGGTGGTAATTTCTTTGGTTCCTTGGCATGAAGCCAAACAACTAAAGGCAAGGAAGAAAATTATTTTTTTCATTTTATAAATGCTAACAATTAAAAAAGAGCTTATTCACAAATATCTGAAAAATTAATTTAAAATGAAGCGGATAAGTTGTTGATTAAGAAAACTTCTTTTTTATTATCGAAAAAAGGTGTAATTCTCTTCTTTTATTGGTGTTTTAACTCTTCGACTAAGGTTTTGATAGGCAATAAAATATGCGTAATTTTGTAAACTTTAGAACATAATAAATTTATCATGGAACAAATGCAACAAATACTTTCTTCAAAATCAGAAGCCTTAATTAATAAAGAAAACAACTATGGTGCGCATAATTATCATCCCTTGCCAGTAGTTCTTGAAAGAGGCGAAGGAGTGTTTGTGTGGGATGTAGATGGAAAACAGTATTATGATTTTTTATCAGCCTATTCCGCAGTTAACCAAGGACATTGTCATCCTAAAATTGTGGGAGCAATGGTGAAACAAGCACAAACCCTGACTTTAACTTCTCGTGCTTTTTATAATGATCAATTGGGTGTTTATGAAGAATATGTAACTAAATATTTTGGTTTTGACAAGGTTTTACCAATGAATACTGGTGCCGAAGCAGTGGAAACAGCTTTGAAATTGTGTAGAAAATGGGCGTATGAAGTAAAAGGAATTGCTAAAAACCAAGCGCAAATTATTGTTTGCGAAAACAATTTCCATGGAAGAACGACAACTATTATTTCGTTTTCGAATGATGAAACGGCTCGCAAGAGTTTCGGTCCTTTTACCGAAGGCTTTATCAAAATAGAATATGATAATTTGGATGCTTTAGAAAAAGTATTGGAATCATCTCAAAATATTGCTGGATTTTTGGTGGAACCTATTCAGGGTGAAGCAGGAGTTTATGTTCCAAGCGAAGGTTATTTGGCGAAAGCCAAAGCATTATGCGAAAAGCACAATGTATTATTTATTGCTGATGAAGTACAAACTGGAATTGCTCGTACCGGAAAATTATTAGCGGTACATCATGAAAATGTGCAACCCGATATTTTGATTTTAGGAAAAGCAATGTCGGGAGGCGTTTATC
The DNA here is from genome assembly GCF_041729735.1 of Flavobacterium magnesitis. Classification (NCBI taxonomy): domain Bacteria; kingdom Pseudomonadati; phylum Bacteroidota; class Flavobacteriia; order Flavobacteriales; family Flavobacteriaceae; genus Flavobacterium; species Flavobacterium magnesitis. The sequence continues at coordinate 17,422 of NZ_JBCFQK010000028.1, forward strand.
CTGTTTCGGCAGTTTTGGCTAATAATGCCATTATGAATGTGATTCAACCAGGACAACACGGTTCTACATTTGGCGGAAATCCTGTAGCAGCAGCCGTTGCGATTGCTGCGCTTGAAGTAGTAAAAGAAGAAAATTTAGCCGAAAACGCAGAACGTTTAGGAGTAATTTTAAGAGACGGATTGAATGCGATTGCTTCCAGAAATCCTTTAATTTCTTTAGTAAGAGGAAAAGGATTATTGAATGCTATTGTGATTGATTGTGAAGAAGAATCTGATTTGGCCTGGGAAATTTGTTTGAAATTTAGAGATTACGGTTTGCTTGCTAAACCTACTCATGGAAACAAAATTCGTTTAGCGCCACCATTAGTAATTACCGAAAATCAAATTCAGGATTGTCTTTCTATTATTGAAAAAGCATTAAACGATTTTAAATAAAACACTATGGATCGAGTTGTTAAATTAATAAAAAATCGTTCAGATATTGGTGGTGGAACTCGTGGATCTGATTTAGGAGTGGATGCATTAGAAGTGGCTGCAATTAATCGCGGGAGTGATTATTTTAACCAATTTACTTTTGAAGATGTAAAAACGCATAACGAAACTATTTATGATAAGAATAGAAATACATTTGCTAAGCGAATCGAATTTGTTTTAGAGCAATGTACTCGTGTTTCCTATACTATAAAAAGAACTTTAGAAGCCAACTTTTTGCCAGTTGTTTTGTCGGGAGATCATTCTTCGGCATTGGGAACGATAAGCGGAATTAAAGCTTTTTATCCACATAAAACACTGGGAGTAATTTGGATTGACGCTCACGCCGATTTGCATTCGCCTTATACTTCACCATCTGGAAATATTCACGGTATGCCATTGGCAGCAGCCTTAGCTTTGGATAATTTGAAATGCCAAATTAACGAAGTCATTCCCGAAACCCAACAACATTGGGAAGAAATGAAACACATAGGGATTGAGGCGGCTAAGATTGATCCAGAACATTTAATCTATTTTGGTGTTCGCGATACCGAAGAAGCTGAAGACAAACAAATAGCGGAATTGGGTATTAAGAATTTCAGTGTTGAGGAAGTTCGATACAAAGGTTTAGCAATTTGTGTCGAAAAAGCATTGGCACAATTGGCTAATTGTGATATGATTTATATTTCTTTTGATGTGGATTCTCTGGATTGTGATTTAATTTCTAACGGAACAGGAACTCCAGTTTCTAAAGGTTTTGACCAATATGAAGTGATTGCGATGATCAATCAAATGATTATGTCTCGAAAAGTAATTTGTATCGAATTTTGCGAAATCAATCCGCTTGTAGATACAAAGGGAAATAAAATGGCTGAAACAGCTTTTGAAGTTTTAGAGCAAATTACATCCACTTTAGTTTTACCAATGGAATAGTTTTTAGCCATTTTCAACTAATATTTACCAACTTAACAACAAATTCCAGCATTTGACTTTAAGAATTTATAACAAAAAACAATGAAATATTTGTTTTTTCGCAATTTATGGAGGGTAAATTTTATTTATTGTATTTCGCTCTTTAAAACTGTCATTTTATAATAGTACCAAACATAATTACGTATATTTGCATAAGTATTTATACTTAGTTTTAAAATCACTTTTTTTATGATTCAAGTAGCAGAAGCTTTAAATATAATTGCAGAGAATAGTTTTAAAATGCCGATTGCAAAAATCAAAGTGAGTAAATCACTGGGATATGTTTTGGCAGAAACCATTTATTCTCCAATAAATATGCCTCCTTTCCGTCAGTCAGCGATGGATGGATACGCTTTTACTCACGGAAATTTGGCACAGTTGGAAGTGGTGAATATTGCTCAGGCAGGAGATTTTTTAGATGATGAAATCAAAAAAAATCAAGCAGTTCGAATTTTTACAGGTGCTTTTGTTCCTGATGATACTGATACTGTGGTAATGCAAGAGCATACAAGAATAACAGATAATTTGCTTGAAATAGAAAAAATGCCAGCTGCTTTTGCTAATGTAAGAGCTAAAGGAGAACAAATTAAAAAAGGCGAATTGGTTTTTGATGTAAATACAGTAATTACTCCGGCGGCTATCGGTTTTTTAGCCTGTTTGGGAATTACAAAAATCAAGGTTTATCAAAAACCTAAAGTAGCCATTTTGGTTACGGGAAACGAATTGGTTGCTGCAGGAAAGAAATTGCCGAAAGGAAAGATTTACGAAAGTAACTCACTGATGCTGGAAGCAGCTTTAAAGACAATTGGGATAAATAAACCAACTGTATTTAAAGTAAAAGATAGTTTAAAAAAGACAATCAGTACCGTAGAAAGTTGTCTGGCTAATTTTGATGTAGTGTTGATTTCGGGCGGAATTTCGGTTGGTGATTATGATTATGTCAAAGAAGCTTTATTAGAGAATGGAGTGACGGAGTTGTTTTATAAGATCAATCAAAAGCCGGGGAAGCCTTTGTTTTTTGGACGAAAGGAAAATAAAATTGTTTTTGCTTTACCAGGAAATCCAGCTTCGTCATTGACTTGTTTTTATGTATATGCGTTTCCTGCTTTGAAAAAGTTAATGGGATTTGAAGCGATCCATTTGCCAGAAATGAAGCGAAAAATAAATATAGATTTTAAAAATTCATCTGGAAAGACCTTGTTTTTAAAAGCCTTGTATGAGGATGAAAAAGTGACGGTTTTAGAAAGTCAAAGTTCGGCAATGTTAAATACTTTTTCGATTGCAAATGGTTTTATTGTTGTACCTCATGATGTTACAGCTATAAAAGTAAATGAAGAAGTGGTAGTTTTGCCTTTTAATTGAAATAAAAATGGAAAAAGTAACAATATCTATTCTTTGTGGAGGCAAAAGCAGCCGAATGCAGTCGGAGAAAGGATTGGTGCTTTTTCAAGGAAAACCATTTATAGAGCATATTATTGCAGCGGCTTTGCCCATTAGTAATGAAATACAATTAGTGACAAATACATCTGATTATGATTATTTGTCCTATAAAAAAATAAAAGATATTGAATTAGACAAAGGACCTGTTGGCGGAATTTATTCGGCTTTGGTTCATTCAGAGTCTGAAATCAATTTGATATTGAGTTGTGATATTCCTTTAATTTCGACAGAATTATTATCGGAATTAATCGCAAAACATAATACAGATTTTGAAGTTTCTGTTTTTTCAGAAGCCAATAAAATTCATCCTTTGATCGGAATTTATTCGAAGAAAATAATTCCGATTCTTAAAAAGGCAATAGAAGAAAATGATTTAAAAATGATGCGCTTGCTAGAAAAAGTGAATCACCAAATAATTGAAGTTGCAGGAAAGCGAAGCAAACAATTTAGAAATGTCAATTCACTTACCGAATTAAATGAACTGAATGCCAAATATTGAAGAATATGAAAAAGACTAACACACCAAAGTTGACAATTGTGGGGGCTGGACCTGGCGATGTGGAATTAATTACCATAAAAGCCATAAAAGCCATAGGAGATGCAGATGCAATACTTTATGATGCATTAGTAAATGAGGATTTATTGCAATATGCTGCTACAGGAGCTGAGATTGTTTTTGTAGGGAAGCGTTTTGGTTGTCATGCCTATACTCAGGATCAAATAAACGAATTGATTGTGGTTATGGCTAAAAAACACGGTCATGTGGTACGATTAAAAGGGGGAGATCCATTTGTTTTTGGCAGAGGAAGTGAAGAAATTGAATTTGCTCAGCAACATGGTTTACAAACGGCTATCGTTCCTGGAATATCTTCGGCTTTAGGAGTTCCGGCTTCTAATGGAATCAGTTTAACACAACGCGGAATTTCGGAAAGTTTTTGGGTAATTACAGGGACCACTTCGGCTCATAAATTGTCAATGGATGTTAGTTTGGCGGCACAATCGTCGGCTACCGTGGTGATTTTGATGGGAATGAATAAACTGGACGAAATTGTATCTATTTATCAAAATAACAGAACTGATGATTTACCAGTAGCTATCATTCAAAATGGAACGAAAGACACACAGAAAAAAGTAATAGGAACGGTAAGTTCTATTCGTAAATTAGTAGCCGAACACAAATTGGCTTCGCCAGCCATTATTGTAATAGGAGAGGTGGTTAAGCATGCTTCTGAACTAGCTGTTTTTACTAAAGCGGCTTACACTGAAGATGAATTTATTTTTCAAAACCTAAACGTAACCGAGTAATGCTAAGGCTAAAATATTTTGGTGCTGTAGCCGAGAAAACAAAAGTGCAGGAAGAAAACATTCCTTTTTCTAATTCATCTCTACAGGAATTAGTGGATGCATTAGAGCAAAAATACGATTTGGCTTCGCTTTCTTACAGCATTGCAGTCAATCAAAAAATGGTGCAGGACACTAATAATTACATGTTAATAAGCAATGATGTTGTTGCTTTATTGCCTCCCTTTGCTGGAGGTTAAAAAACAATAATTTTCTAATTCGGTAGCAATTATGCGATACAATCGACAAATTATACTTCCTGAAGTTGGCGAAAAAGGCCAGGAAAAACTAGGTCAAGCTAAGGTATTGATTATTGGTGCTGGTGGTTTAGGCGCGGCAATTTTACCGTATTTGGCAGCAGCTGGAATTGGAGAAATAGGGATTATTGATGATGATTTTATTGAAATTTCTAACCTACAACGTCAGGTAATTTATAAAAGCGATGCCGTAGGAAAATCCAAAGCGCTTGAAGCTAGAGAAATGGCTTTGTCTTTGAATCCTTTGATACAAATTAATGCTATTACCGATACTTTGAATGCTAAAAATGCCATTCCGTTATTCGAACAGTATGACATTATGGTTGATGCGACTGATAATTTGCATACCAAATATTTGATTAACGATGCCTGTGTTGTAACCAATAAACCTTTTGTTTACGGTTCTATTTATAAATTCCAAGGTCAGGTTTCGGTATTTAATTTTCAAAACGGACCTACATACCGCTGTCTTTTTCCAGATGAATCTTCCAATAGTAAAAATTGCGTTGATGCTGGAGTAATGGGAATTTCAGTGGGAATTATTGGAATGTTTCAAGCCAATGAAGTTTTCAAAATGGTTCTTGGAATTGGCAATGTACTTTCGGGTGAATTGTTGATTTACAATATGCTCAATAACGACCAGCAAAAATTTGATTTGGTTAAAACCAATATGATTGCAGTAAGCCGATTGGATTTCGAAAAAAAATACAATGCAATTGAAAATACAGTTTTAGAAATAACAGCTAATGAAGCTTTGGAACAAATGGAAAATCCAGATGTTCTTTTTGTGGATGTTAGAAATAAAGAGGAATTACCAAAAATAAGTTTACTTAATACAATTCAAATCCCGCTTTCTGATTTAGAAGAGAATTTAGGTCAATTGGATTCGAATAAAACCATTTTGGTGTATTGTCAATCTGGAGTGAGAAGTAAAAAAGCAGTCGAAATACTTAAAAAACATCAATTTTCGAAAGTACAAAGTATTGCTGGTGGTGCTTTAAAATTAGAAGGAGTTATGGCAAAAGTGTCTGTTTTTTAACCGCAAAGGACACAAGGTTTTTCGCAAAGTTCGCAAAGAAAATTGCTAAAAGGAATGTACTGAGTTGTTTTTAAAAGGAATGAAAATCCGTTTTTTATCTGTAAAAATCAGTGTTATCCGTGTACCATTGTTTAGTCTGTTAGCGGGCAATTTATAAAATATAAATATGAGTAAAAAAGTTTTTATAGAAGGAGCAATTTCTCCGGAATTTATAGCCGATTCAATAGCTAAACATCAAGGGAAGCATACGATTGGGGCACACAATATTTTTTTAGGTCAGGTTCGTGCCGATATTCATGAAGAAAATGTAGTAAAAGCGATAGAATATACCGCTTATGAAGAAATGGCAAATGAAGCTTTAACTGCAGTTAGAGAAAAGGCTTTCGCCCAATTTGATTTGGTTTGTATGCACATTTACCACAGTTTAGGCGTGGTTAAAGCAGGCGAAATTTGTTTGTTTGTCTTTGTTTCGGCGGGACATAGAACACAGGTTTATGAAGCTACAGAAGCTATTGTGAATTGGATTAAGACTGATGTGCCTATCTTTGGTAAAGAAATATTTGAAAATGAAGATTTCATTTGGAAGCAAAATAAATAATAATGGTTGATATTACTCATAAAATAAGTACGTTACGTTCGGCAACAGCCATAGCAACTGTAAAAGTCAGTTTGTCGGAAACGATTGAAGCTATTGCCAAAAATTTGGTTCCCAAAGGCAATGTGCTTGAAATGGCTAAAACTGCGGGTTTATTTGCTGTAAAAAATACGCATTTATCTATTCCTGATTGTCATCCGTTGCCGATTGAATATACTGCTGTAGCTTATGAAATTAAGGATTTAACGATTGATATTCTTTTTACGGTAAAAACTGTTTATAAAACCGGAGTTGAGGTAGAAGCGATGCACGGCGCATCTATTGTGGCGTTGACGATGTATGATATGCTAAAACCAATTGACAAAAACATCGAAATTTCGACTATTAAATTAGTGGAGAAAAAAGGAGGGAAGTCGTCTTATAAAAATAAATTCCGTGATGCTTTAACAGCGGCTGTTTTTGTTTGTTCCGATTCTATTTTTGCAGGAGATAAAGAAGACCGTTCCGGAAAAGTGATAGTTGAAAAATTAGAATCTTACGGTGTTGAAATAACGCATTATGAAATCATTCCTGATGAGATTGATTTTATTCAAGACAGAACTAAAAAATACGTTCAGGAAAACCAATTGGTGATTTTTACTGGAGGCACTGGGCTTTCGCCAAGAGATGTTACACCGGAAGCATTAGAACCATTATTAGAAAACAGAATTCCGGGAATTGAAGAAGCGATTCGTAATTATGGACAAGACCGTATGCCGTATGCGATGCTTTCACGTTCGGTTGCTGGAACTATTGGCGATAGCTTAGTTTTGGCTTTGCCAGGTTCTGTTAATGGAGCAAGAGAATCTATGGATGCTGTTTTTCCGCATGTTTTGCATGTTTTTCACATCCTAAAAGGGAGTAATCATGATACCAAATAACACCATATTGACGGATGATTTTGGTCGTAAACACAACTATTTGCGTATTTCTTTAATAGAGAAATGCAATTTGCGTTGTACGTATTGCATGCCGGCAGAGGGAATTGCATTGACTCCTAAAAAAGAGTTGATGACCGCTGACGAGGTTTTTGCTATCGCCCAAACATTTGTAAATAATGGAGTTGACAAAATAAGATTAACAGGAGGAGAACCGCTTTTGCGAAAAGATTTTCCTGAAATTATTGAAAAACTAGCTCAATTAGAAACCGAAATTTCGATAACTACAAACGGAATTCTAATTGACCGACATATCGAAGTTTTAAAGCAATTTAAAGTCCGTAAAATCAATTTGAGTCTGGATACTTTAGTGGCTTCTAAATTTAACACTATTACACTTCGCAATCAGTTTCAAAAAGTAATTGATAATTTGCATTTGCTGCTGAACAATGATTTTAAAGTAAAAGTAAACGTGGTTTTGATTAAAGGTTTTAATGAAAACGAAATTATCGATTTTATTAATCTAACCGAGTTTTTACCCATTTCGATTCGTTTTATCGAATTCATGCCTTTTGCAGGAAATCAATGGGACAGGAGCAAAATGGTTTCTCAAATGGAAATTTTAAACCAACTTTCGGCTCACTTTTCGGAATCGAATTTGGAGAAATTAGAAGACGGAAAAAACTTTACAGCAAGAGAATTCAAGATAAAAAAACACTTGGGAAGCTTCGGAATCATAAGCTCGATTACGAATCCGTTTTGTGATGGTTGCAATAGAATTCGCCTTACGGCAAATGGAAAAATCAAGAATTGCTTGTTTTCAAACTCAGAAACCGATTTATTGACTCCTTACAGAAGCGGTGAAGCCATTGAAAGTATTATTGCCTCAGCGATTAAAAATAAAAAGAAAGTAAGAGCAGGAATGACAACTCTTGAAGATGTTGATAATCCTGTTTTAAATCAAGACAATCGATCTATGATTGCGATTGGGGGGTAATTACTTTTTTAAATATTCTTTAGCTGTAAATACAGGAAGAACGGATTTTTTAAAATCTTTCTTATTACGAGTTAAAATTAAATCTAACTCATTTTCTAGTGCTGTATGATATTGAATGGCATCTTCAAAATCTTTGAAATCAGATACTAATGCGAGTTCTAAAATCTTGTCATCCATTGGTAAAACTTCAACTAGTACTTTGAATTTAATTAAAATTTTTCTCGTATCATCTAATTTTAAATTTCTTGACAATATATAATGAATGTTTGCAATACTTAAGGATGAAACATAGAGTTTTACATTGTTATGATCTGATAATGTAAATAATTCTTGTGCTTCTTGATAAAATTCTTCCCGTTTGGAAAGTAAGTCTAAAACGATATTGGTGTCAACAAGTATTTTATCCATTAAGAATATTTTTTAGATAAGTAATCTGCATATTCTTTTTTGTAATCCGTATCTTCAAGAGAAATAACTCCTGTAAGACTTTCAACAAGAGGGCTTATTTTTGTTTTTTTAGAATCCTTTGCGGTTATTGATAGCAGGTAATTTTCAATAAGTTTTGAAAGACTAACACTATTGTTTTTAGCATAAGACTTGGCTTCTTCAATTATGTTTTGGTCGATATTTAAAGTTAATTTCGTATTCATAATAAATAGTTTACGTGTAAAATTATAAAATAATCACGTAAGATTAAAACGTTTCATACTTTTTAACAAATTTTATAATCTGAATTTATAAAAATACAATTGTTATAAATACAAAAAGCACAGCGTTACACTGTGCTCTTTGCGTTTTTAGATGTTGTTTATAGATTCGACCGATTTAAAAAGCGGTCGAGTTTATACCAACATTATTTTTCAAAATCTACTTTGACTTTATATTTGTTTGATTTCAAAATTGTTTCGATAGATCCAAAAGTAGCTATGGTTTTTTGATATTCTTTTTCGTTTTTCAAAGCAATTTGTCTCAAACAGTTTTGAAAACGACTTACTTCTTTAAGTGTAGTTAAAATCAATCCTGGAACAGACACGTTTTGTCCTGTTTTATCTTTGGCAACCATTGTAAAATATGAAGAATTACAGTGTTTTACTACTCCTGTTTGAATGTTTTCGGCTTCTACCCGAATACCAATAATCATCGAACTATTTCCCACGTAATTTACGCTGGCTTTCATGGTAACTAATTCTCCAACTTCAATAGGTTTTAAGAAATTCACCGTATCTACTGAAGCCGTTACGCAATAATTTCCTGAAAATTTAGAACCACAAGCAAAGGCAATTTGGTCCATTAGGGATAAAATATAACCACCATGAATTTTTCCACTAAAATTAGTGTGCGAAGGCAACATTAATTCCGAGATTGTTATTTTTGAAGAATCGACGGTTTTATATTCGGTATTCATAAATGTAGTTTTATTGATAATTTGGGTTTTTAAATATCTTGTTTTTCAGCCGTTAAAAGTACAAAATTAGATTTTGATGATTCACATAAAGAGCAGCAATAGTCTTCGGGTAAATCATTGAACAAAACACCTTTCTTTATTCCTTGTACTTCGTCTCCGTATTCTGAGTTATAAATGGTAAGACATTCAGAACATTGGTACACATCATGTTCTTGCTTTTCTTTTTTCGCAGCTGTAGCTGAATTGTTTTCAACTAAAATAGTATCTCCTAACTCGTTAAAGTATTTTTTACTCAATTCTATTAGAATACTTGGCAATTCCAGTTTATCAATATCTTGTGTATGAATGATATATTCTCGTGTATTTGGGTCAAAATGTTTGGCATACAAAACATTGTAAGTATCTCTAATTTTGATGGATTCCAGGTCTTTTGGCAATTTATTTTTTTCGATGACAATCGAAGTAAAATAATGTCCCTCACGATTGTAATCGGAAATTCCAAAAGTAAGTCCGTAAGTACTAATATCGAATTGATCTAAAGTTCTCACTAAAAAAGTTTTCAAGTTCAAAGACCATTCGGTAGCTACAGGTAAATGCCAGTTTAATTCTAAAAGCGAATGACGGACATTGATTCCTTTTTTGCCAAGGAATTTTTCCCAGTCTAATTTTCGGTCTTTTGGAATTCCTTTTATAATGAAGGATTTCCAAGGTGTGATGCTTATTTTTCCAATTTTACAATCAAAACACAAATCGCACATTTCTTTTAGAAATTCTAAATCGTAAAGATTATTTCTCCAATACAAGCCAAGCCAATATTGGTCAATTCCCAAACGATTCATTCCTTCATAATATGGAAAAGGATAAAATGGAATGTTTAAACTTTTGTCCATAGTTCTATTATTGGTATCCAAATTTTCGCTAACCAAATTAAAAATCATATCAATTCCCATGGATTCTTCGCTAACAATGCGTTCGATTTCATAATAGATTTCAGCAATATCCCAGCTGTAAATTAATACTGGATACACTTCCATACGTTGCCAATTAGGCAAGCGGATGTACAAATACCAATAATCTTCATGTTCTGAAGCAATAAAATTGATGTGTCCTGTAAATAATGGGACTAATTGTTGTTTTGGATCGGTAATATTCACCTTTAAAACAGGTTGTTCTTTAAATTGTTCTAAAATATATAAGAATTTATTACCTGTAAGCCAAGCGGTATTTCTAAAAATATCGGTTGATACATACGAAGAAACAATATTATTTCCGCTTTGTTCATTAGGATAAACGATATGTAGTTTGCCATTATTTTCTGTTTCGGAATATTCAAATCCATTAGGAAAAATAATATCTTGTCTGGAACCAAAGGAAATGTCTTTTAGTCCTTGTGCTAAACTTATATTGACAATGTTGCGTAATTCGCCTGGCGAAATAACGCCTCCCTTTACTATTAATCGTGTTACTTCCATGTTCTTGTTTTTTTAGTCCTTAGTCCTTAGTTTTTAGTCCTTAGTTGTTTGAAAAACTAGGGACTAGGTACTAAGGACTCTTCAACTCATTTACATTTAGCTAATATTTCTTTCACTTCGGTTTTACAACTTCCGCAGCCTAAACCAGCTCCCGTAGATTTACATAATTCAGTGAAATTAGTAGTTCCCGATTTAATTGCTTCTTCGATATTACCGCTTCCTACCTGGCTGCAAGAGCAAACTAATTTACCCACAACAGGTTTTGCAGTAGCACTGCTTCCTCTTAAAAGTTGGTTTCGTTTGCCTGACAATTCGATTTTGCTTTCAATCATGGTTTTGAATTCGGCAAATTCGTTTTTATCCCCCATCAAAATAGCACCTACTAACAAATCGTCTTTAACAATGCATTTTTTGTAATAGCGTTTTTTCAAATCGGCAAAGATAATTTCTTCGTAACTATCGTCATTTTCAGGAATGCTGACTTCGCCAATACTGCAAAGATTAATGTCTTCCAGTTTTAGAATGTTCATCAATACCGAACCTTTGTAATAACTACTAATATCTCCTGCAAAAAAGTTGGCTAAAACATCGGCTTGTTCTTCAGCAGCAGAGGTAATTCCGAATAATTTTCCGTTGAATTCAGCAATTTCACCTATGGCAAAAATATCTGGATTAGACGATTGTAAATATTGATTGACTTTCACTCCGCGACCACAGGCAATTCCGGATTCTTTAGCAATTTCTATGTTTGGAATTGTTCCAATGGCGTAAACAATGGCGTTTGCGGTTAATATTCGACCACTTTTTAGTGCAATTTCTAGTTCATTGTCATTATCTGATTCGAAAACAGTACTGACTTCATTGTCAAAATAAATTTGAATATCACGAAGCTGAACTTCTTCGGCTAATAATTTGCAAGAAATACGATCCAATTGACGTTCCATTAATCGAGAAGCCCTTTGAATAATGGTGATTTTTACTTTTTTATGCTTTAAGGCTGCTGCCAATTCGAGACCTAATAAACCACCACCTACAATTACAACATGTTGGTCTTCGGAAGCCAAATTAGTTTGGTCTAAATAGTTTTTTAATTTATCAGCATCTTCTTTTCTACGCATGGTAAAACGGCCCGGAAGGTGTAATTGTGCATTTTCCGGAACAAAAGGACGACTTCCTGTAGCCAAAATTAATCGGTCAAAAGTGTGGGTTTCGCCATGGCTGTCTTTGATTATTTTATTGGTAGTGTCGATATTATCTATTCCTACAGACGATTTCAAAGTAATGTTTAATTTGCTTAAACCATCGTCGCTTTTTATTTTTAATAAACTTTCCCAAGACAATTCATTTGTAACATATTCAGGCAACAGCACACGGTTGTAAAAAGGATTGGCTTCGTTTGAAAAAACTACAATTTCATCAGTTGAATTTAATTCTCGGTAGTTTTGTATGAATCTAAAAGCAGCGGCTCCAGCACCTACAATGGCTATTTTTTGAAAAGGTTTTTCATATTTCTTTACCGCAACTGCAGTGTATTTAAAATCAGGTTCTTTAGAAATAGGATCAACAAGCGTATTAGTAAGGTTGTTGGCTCTGTTTAAGTCGTTTTCTAATTGTTTTCCCCAGTGCATTGGTAAAAAAACAACGCCTTCTTTAATCGTATCGGTAACATTTGCTTTTACCCGAACATCTCCATTTTTACTGCTAATTACTACTACATCTCCATTTTCTATTCCTGTTTTAAAAGCATCAATAGGATTGATTTCTAATAATGGATTAGGAATATGTGATAGCAATCTTGAAACTTTTCCGGTTTTAGTCATCGTGTGCCATTGGTCTCTAATACGACCTGTGGTAAGTATAAATGGAAATTTATCATCGGGTTTTTCTGAAGTATTTTCAATAGTTGCAGGCAAATTGAAAATGGCTTTTTGCGAAGGGGTATAAAACTTTCTATCTGTAAAAAGACGTGGCGTTCCCGGATGTCCATAATCAGGAACAGGCCATTGAAAAGTACCTTCGTATTTTAGTCGATTATAATTCAGGTAGGAAATGTCAATATTAGTATTTTTTGTCATTTGACAATATTCCTTGTAAACTTCTTCGGCGGTATTGAAATTAAAGCCACTGAACCCCATTTTTTTTGCAAATCGAGTTAGGATTTCAATATCGGCTAGGGCTTCGCCAGGAGCATTAATTCCTTTCGGTAAATAAGAAATTCGTCTTTCGGAATTAGTCATTGTACCATCTTTTTCTAACCATCCCGCTGCGGGAAGGAGTAAATCGGCAAATTTAGCGGTATCGGCATTGTGTGATATTTCCTGAACCACAACAAATTTGGCGTTTTTCAAGGCTTTTTCCACTCGTCTAGAATCGGGTAAACTTACCATTGGATTGGTACAGATAATCCAAATGGCTTTCATTTTCCCAGACTCTAAGGCTTCAAACATTTCTGTTGCGGTTAGCCCAGGTTTTTCTGAAATACCATCTACACCCCAAAAATCAGCTACTTCCTGACGGTGTTCTGGATTCGCTAATTCACGGTGTACTGCTAGTAAATTTGCCATTCCGCCCACTTCTCTTCCGCCCATAGCGTTAGGTTGTCCTGTTAAAGAAAAAGGTCCAGAACCTGGTTTTCCAACGTGTCCTGTTAGTAATGAAATATTCAATAAAGCCGTGTTTTTATCCACTCCTACAGCACTTTGATTCAATCCCATAGCCCAAAGCGAAAGAAAACCTTCAGCTTTACCTATTAAATCTACAGCTAAATCAATTTCTTTGATGGAAATTCCGCACAATTGAGAGGCTTTTTCTAATGAGGTTGACAATACTAAATTTTTGTAGGCCTCAAAATTTTCAGTATGTTTCCTGATGAAATTATTATCGGTATAGCCTTTTTCGATAATTCTTTTTGCCATAGCATGATATAAAATAATATCACTTCCGGGAAGAATTTGCAAATGCAAATCGGCAGTTAAGGCAGTATCGGTTTTTCTGGGATCAATTACAATTACTTTTACTTTTGGATTTTTCTCACGGTGTTGCTCTAAACGTCTGAACAGAATAGGGTGGCACCAAGCCGGATTTGCACCAGTGATTAAGAAAGTATCGGCTAACTCAATGTCATCATAAGCAATGGGAACAGAGTCTTCTCCAAAGGTTTTTTTGTAGCCCGCCACTGCTGAACTCATGCAAAGACGTGAATTGGTATCTATATTATTGGTTTTTAGAAAACCTTTTACCAGTTTATTTACTAAATAATATTCTTCTGTTAAACATTGGCCAGAAATATAAAAACCTACACTATCAGGACCGTGTTTTTTTATTATTGAAGAAAATACAGCAGCGGCACGATCTAAACCATCATCCCAGCTCACACGTTCCATGGGATGTGATTTACTCCAACGCATTTTAGGATATAGAATTCTGTCGGAAGTGTCATTAGCAACATAGTGAAGATTCATTCCTTTAGAACAAAGCATTCCTCTATTTACAGGATGGTCTTGATCTCCTTTTACCATAACTCCATTGGTAGCATCTTTGGTAACAATGATTCCGCATCCTACTCCACAGTATGAACAGGTAGTTTTGATTTCTGAATTTTGCATCATCCTCTGTCTTTTTTAATAATGTAATCTATTTAACTCTTGAACTAGAGTTTTGAAATGTAAAAATAAGTATTAATTAAGTATAAATACGTATTTTTTTAATTAATTTTATAAGTTTGATGAATAGATAAAAGAAGTCTAAAATAATGCTTTTTATCTTTTTTTTGGTTCGAAAAATAATTATTAATTAAAAAAGAGTATTTCAGCTATTAAAGATATTTGCTGTTTTCTGATAGAAATGCACAAAAGTTTAAGCAAGGAAAGAGCAGTTTTAAAGAAAAATCTATGAAACTTAAATAGCTACCGAATTAATTTGGTTTATATATTCTAAAGGAGGAATTCCTATTATGTCTTTAAAGCTGGTAAAAAAAGGATTGTAGGAAGTAAATCCGATTTTTTTTGAAAGAGAATCTAAAGTATTATTTTTTAAGTAACCTTCTTCAATGAGTTTAATTGCATCTTGAATTCGAATCACTTTTTTATATTCCGAAAAAGAGATTGTAGCGTGGTATTTGAATAAATAAGAAAGATGACTTTTAGGAATACTAAGTTTAGTTGCTAAATCGGTAAGAGTTAATTTTGGATTTCTAAAAGCGTCAAAATGTAATGCTATCTTTTCAATCTCTTCAAAATAATTTTGGAGATTATTATCGATTTTTTCTTTTAAAATAAGGTGTTGTGCATTTTTAATTTCACAAATGGGTTGTATTTGCCAAATTTCATTAAATACTAAATTAGAGTTTCTGTTTTCTTTCAATTTTTCATTTAAAAGGTTATAGCCATAAAGAATTTCTGGTGTAACCAATATTTTAATTAGAATAGCAATCCAAATTAGAGAAGAGATCCATTGAAAACTAAGACCTTTAGTTGTTCCATTTTGAGATATTTCGATGAATAAGGAAACGGAAAGTCGTATTGAAGCTAATATCAATGCGATAAATAAAAATAGTGTCCAGTTGTATATTTTTTTGTTTTGTT
Source organism: Flavobacterium magnesitis (assembly GCF_041729735.1). NCBI lineage: Bacteria > Pseudomonadati > Bacteroidota > Flavobacteriia > Flavobacteriales > Flavobacteriaceae > Flavobacterium > Flavobacterium magnesitis. The sequence goes on from NZ_JBCFQK010000028.1 coordinate 32,910, forward strand.
TTTTGATGGTTTTGTTTTCGAAACTTTTATCCCAAACATTATTTTTTAGAAGAGTATAACTTAAATAGATGTAGTTAAGCAGAAAAGTTAGAAAAATCAAAAGCATAGAAAGCCTTATTGAAAATGTAGGAGTTACATAATTATAAATTTCAAAAGTGATGAAAAAATAACCAATAGGAAATAAAAAATGTAATAATTCTTTTGGATTAAATTGTTTTTTGACGCCTAAATTTTGAAAATACAGATAGCATATTGGTATAACAACTGACGTTAAATTAGAATATTTTATGTAAATATTTATAATTTCATTATTAGAAATTAAATTGATAATTCCATAAATAAAAAAGCGGCAAGAGATTATAAAAATTAATAAAACCATATAAATATTCATTATAGGGTTTGATTTTTTATTAAGAAAAAGTATAACAGCGATGAGAAATCCAATTAACCCTGTGATAACACATAAGGAGTTTAATAACATCTATAAATATTTTTAAAAGAGTTAAGTAAGTAAATTTTGTATCAGAATTAAAATTATATATCGTTTACTAAAAAATGAAAAACACTCAAATTTATATCAAAATTATCGATGAACTGCATTATTATGTTAATTTCTTCTAAATTTTTTGAAAATAATACCTTTCAATTTCCAAATTATTTTAACAAATGTGTTACTAAAAACTGAAAATGTGTTACTGTTTTGCTTTAAAACTAGGTGAATGGTATAAAAACACCGATGAAATGCGATTTTATTGTTAATATTGTCTAAAAATATTATCATGAAGTACTTGCTACTGTTTTTTAGTTTTCCATTCTACGGACAAGTTTTGCACCACCAGATGTTATCCTCCCAAGGAAGCACAAAAGAGTTAGCTAATGGATATATAATTAGTCAAACTATTGCTCAACAAAGCACCATTGGAAGTTCGAATCGAGAAGTTGAAGTTATTCAAGGATTTCAACAAAGTTTGTGGGCGTCTTACATTACTGAAAGTAAAAAAAATGAAATAAAAATTTTGACTTATCCGAATCCTTTTAAGGATGTAGTACATTTTCAGTTTTCAAAATCTATTGATGAAGAAGTTTCCATTTCTGTTTTTGATGTCAGTGGTAGAATGGTATATCAAGGAAAAGGACAGTTGAAAGATGCTATTTTAACTATTCAATTATTGAATTTACCCAGGTCTGAATACCTAGTTCAATTGCGCTCTCAAACGATTACTCACTATACTAAAATTATTAAAATATGATAAAAAACTACGCTTCTTTTATTTTTTTGCTAGTATCAACAGTTGTTTTTTCTCAAGAGGTTTATTTTGCTTCAGGAAAAAATTACACGAAGTACAACTACAAGGATGCTAATTTTCAATCGAATCCTAACCTTCAAAGCGGAACAGGCAATTTTTATGAAGTTGGTATTGTCAAATCTTTAGTGAATAAAAATATTTTGTATTCATTTGGTATTGCTTTGAACGAATATAATGCTATTGGAGGAAATTCAGCGAATTCTTATCGTTGGGATACCGAGTATTTAGGACTTCATGGTGCTTTGTTGTATCAATTTTATACTCACATTGTTGGTTCTAAAAATAAAATTGATTTTTTAGCCAAAGCACGTTTAAATGCAGCAACTATCATTTATGGTAAACAAGAAATTAATGGTATGTATTATGATTTGATTAACGAAAATGAGTTTTCGGGTCTGATTTTAGAATCTTCTCTTGGATTTATGGCTAAGTATCAGATAGCCTCATTTGGTGCACTAAGTTTAGGGTATAATTTTGGACAAAGTGTTAACATAACGAATGATTCGAGAGAAAAAATTTCTTTTAATACCAATCAATTGCAATTAGGATTTCATTTCAACATCAATTAATCAGGACATGAAAAAAATAATTATACTTTTTATACTTTTTGTAGCAACTCAAACTTTTGCACAAAATAATGGAATTTCTTATCAGGCAATCATTTTAAACCCTAAAGGTGAGCAGTTACCTGGTGTTAATAATATGAGAAGCCCTATGGTCAACAAAAATATTTGTATGACATTTAAGTTTATAGATGAGTTTTCAAATGTTGAATACCAAGAAACTGTACAAACTACCACAGACGTATTTGGTATGGTCAATCTTGTTATTGGTTCTGGAAATCAAACAGCTGGATATGCAACTTCTTTTAAAGATATTGTTTGGAATAATTCGAAAAAAAGTTTGTCAGTTGGAATTAATACTGATGGAAGTTGCACCAATTTTATCGAGATCAGTAGTCAAGATTTTAGTTATGTTCCTTTGGCATTTTCAGCGATAAATGCAGAAAATGTTACAGGGGTTGTGGCAATTGAGAACGGAGGAACAAACGCTACAAGTATTCTAGGAGCTAAAACAAATCTGCAATTAGATCAAGTAAACAATACTTCAGATATCAATAAACCAATTAGTACAGCAACCCAGTTAGCTTTAAATACCAAGGAAGATATTAGCAATAAAAGTATCGATGTTCAGGTTGATGGAGGTTCCGATGAAAAGTATCCTAGCGTGAAATCAGTAAAAATGTATGTTGATGGAAAGTTGTTAGTTGTATCAGATGCATTAAACACTGAAATTATTAGAGCCACAGATGCCGAAAATGCTATCGCTGCTAATTTGCTTACCGAAACGACCAATCGTACTACTGCCGACAATACATTAACGACAAATTTAGCTACTGAAGTTGCAAGAGCCACAGATGCGGAAGCTGCTATCGCTGCTAATTTGCTTACCGAAACGACCAATCGTACTACTGCCGACAATACATTAACGACAAATTTAGCTACGGAAGTTGATAGAGCCACAGATGCGGAAGCTGCTATCGCTGCTAATTTGCTTACCGAAACGACCAATCGTACTACTGCCGACAATACATTAACGACAAATTTAGCTACTGAAGTTGCAAGAGCAACCAATGCGGAAGCTCAAATCGCAGCAGATTTAGTTTTAGAAACTACCAATCGTACTACTGCCGACAATACATTAACGACAAATTTAGCTACGGAAATTGCAAGAGCCACAGATGCGGAAGAAGCTATCGCTGCTAATTTGCTTACCGAAACGACCAATCGTACTACTGCCGACAATACATTAACGACAAATTTAGCTACTGAAGTTGCAAGAGCAACCAATGCAGAAGCTCAAATCGCAGCAGATTTAGTTTTAGAAACGACCAATCGTACTACTGCCGACAATACATTAACGACAAATTTAGCTACTGAAGTTGCAAGAGCCACAGATGCCGAAAATGCCATTGCAGCTAATTTGCTTACCGAAACAACCAATCGTACTACTGCCGACAATACATTAACGACAAATTTAGCTACAGAAGTTGATAGAGCCACAGATGCTGAAAATGCTATCGCAGCTAATTTGCTTACCGAAACGACCAATCGTACTACTGCTGACAATACATTAACAACAAATTTAGCTACAGAAGTTACAAGAGCCACAGATGCCGAAAATGCCATTGCAGCTAATTTGCTTACCGAAACCACCAATCGTACTACTGCCGACAATACATTAACGACAAATTTAGCTACAGAAGTTGATAGAGCTACCGATGCTGAAGATGCTATCGCTGCTAATTTGCTTACCGAAACCACCAATCGTACTACTGCTGACGCTACATTAACGACAAATTTAGCTACAGAAGTTGATAGAGCTACCGATGCTGAAGATGCTATCGCTGCTAATTTGCTTACCGAAACGACCAATCGTACAAATGCTGACGCTACATTAACGACAAATTTAGCTACGGAAGTTGCAAGAGCAACCAATGCAGAAGCTCAAATCGCAGCAGATTTAGTTTTAGAAACAACTAATCGTACTACTGCCGATAATACATTAACCACAAATTTAGCTACAGAAGTTACAAGAGCAACCAATGCAGAAGCTCAAATCGCAGCAGATTTAGTTTTAGAAACAACCAATCGTACTACTGCCGATAATATATTACAAACAAATATTGAAGCGGTTCAGTCAGATGTTGATGCTAATGAGGTTACTACTAACAATGCATTAGATTTAAAAGCAAATTTGGAATCTCCAACATTCACAGGAACAGTAAGAGGAATAACAGGGGATTTTTCGTCTAATTTCAAAGTTCCGTCTTTAACTCTAAATGGTTCAAGTGTATGGGAATTCGGTACAAATGGTTCAGGATTTACTCTCCATCAAGGTGGTTGTTGTTCAAGATTAATAATTGATGAAGAAGGGAGATTTGGTATAGGTGCAAATTATTCTCCTTCATATCAATTAGATGTTGAAGGAGACGGACGTTTTACTAGTGCAGTTTCGGCTACTTCATTTATTAAATTTGGTGGTACATCTTCACAATTTTTAAAAGCTGATGGCACTGTAGATTCTAATAATTATGCAACATTAGCTTCGCCAACATTCACTGGAACCGTAAGCGGAATTGACAAAACGATGGTTGGTTTAGATAGTGTTGATAATACTTCTGATTTAGACAAACCGGTTTCAACGGCTACACAAACGGAATTGGATTTGAAAGCGAATTTGGAATCTCCAACATTTACAGGAACGGTTTCAGGAATTACTAGAAGCATGGTTGGTTTAGATAGTGTTGATAATACTTCTGATTCAGACAAACCGGTTTCAACGGCTACACAAACGGAATTGGATTTGAAAGCGAATTTGGAATCTCCAACATTCACAGGAACTGTAAGTGGAATTGACAAAACGATGGTAGGTTTAGCGAATGTAGACAACACTTCAGATGCAAACAAACCTGTTTCTACAACTACACAAACAGCCTTGGATTTGAAAGCGAATTTAGAATCTCCAACATTTACAGGAACGGTTTCAGGAATTACTAGAAGCATGGTTGGTTTAGATAGTGTTGATAATACTTCTGATTTAGACAAACCAGTTTCAACAGCGACACAAACAGCTTTAGACTTAAAAGAAAATACCGCCAATAAAAGTACCGATGTTGCTACAGACGGAACTTCTGATATCAAATATCCAAGTGTTAAATCGGTAAAATCGTATGTTGATAGTGAAGTGGCGGCAATTAATTCTCTCGCAGATGGAAAAATATATTTAGGAAACGCAAGTGATTTAGCTACCGAAGTTACTTTGACAGGTGATGTTACTATCAACAACGCTGGTGTAAGTACAATTGGTGAGAGTAAAGTAGTCAGTTCAATGATTAAAGATGGAACAATTTCGACTGTTGATATCGCAACAGATGCAGTAACTTCTGCAAAGATTTTAGATGCAAATGTTACTTATGCTAAGATACAAAATGTTAATAGTGGTAAAGTATTGGGAAGAGCAACAACTGGTACAGGAATTGTTGAAGAAATTTCAACAACAGGTACTGGAGACGTTGTAAGATCTAGTTCACCAGTATTTACAGGTACGATAACAGCTGTAAATATATCTGCTACCACTGTGGCATCAAATTTAGTTGGAAACGTTATTGGAAATGTTGTTGGAAATGTACTCGGAAATGCAACAAATGTAAATGGAGTTGTAGCAGTAATTAATGGGGGTACAGGAGTAACAACATCAACTGGAACAGGGTCAGTTGTTTTATCAGCTTCGCCAACTTTAGTAACGCCAGTTTTGGGAGTAGCTACAGCCACTAGTGTGAACGGCACGAGTATTCCAACATCAAAAACATTGGTAGTAACCACTGATAAATTAAGCGCCTTATCAGCAACTACTTCAGCTGAATTTGCTGGAGTGATTTCAGACGAAACGGGAACAGGAAGTGTGGTTTTATCTGCGTCTCCTACTTTTACAGGAACGCCATCTTTGCCAACAGGAACAATTGGAGTAACTCAAACCGCAGGAAATAATACAACAGCTTTAGCAACCACAGCTTTC
>NZ_JBCFQK010000029.1:0-34018 GCF_041729735.1 Flavobacterium magnesitis
CCTTGGGGATTAAGGGGAGCATGTACAAAATTAGTTAATCTGAATATTTTTTTTACTCCGTTTCATTTATCTTGCATGGTCTTATTAGGGTATTGACAACTTAAATTTATAGCACATTCTATACATTTTGGTATTGGTCGGCAGGTTTCTCTTCCTAAAAAGGAAAGAGCCATACCAATTTCGTTCCAAATTTCTCTTGGTAAAGCAAGCATTAACTCTTTTTCTGCTTTTATGCCATCTTTGGTAGGATTTATTATTCCAATTCTTGGTGCTACTCTAATTACATGTAAGTCAGTCATTATTCCTTCTGATGGAATGTTTGCTTCTTTCAAAATTGCATTAGCTGATTTACGACCAATGCCTTTTAGAGCTGTTAATTCTTTCATTGTGACAGGAATATTTTTATCTTCTTTAATGATTTTCGCTATGTTTATTATCCAATCAGCTTTGTTTTCGTAGAATTTTACTTGATAAATAAATGGAATTATTGTTTCAGTTTTTGATATCGCCAAGCTTTGCATATTTGGAAATACATCAAAAAAAGGGGCAGCAATTTTATTAATATTTTCATCTGAATCTTGTGCGGATAAGATAATCATAATTACTAATTGATATAGATTATGATATGCTAATGGATGCCTTTTGAGTTTGTATTATTCTAATATTGGAGCTAATTCTTCTTTCCAATCGATTGTTTTGCTAAATAAATCCATACCCAAATTTATAGAATTAATTTTATTCAGTGCTTTTCTATTTGTTATTGTTATTAAATCATTACTTTTTAATTTGCTTATCATTTATTAGAGTAATAATTATTTAATTTTAAGCAGAAAAATATGTGAAAATTCTAATGGGTTAGTAGGATTTTTTTTAATTTGTCAATTTCAGTCGTTGTAGTTAAAAATCTTTTTTTTGCTGGTTTTTTGTCTTTAAAATATTTTTTAAAAATGGCTAATATTTTTTGATTTTTACTGTAATTGTTCACGTTTTTCACTATATTTAGAAAAAGTTATAAATTTATTTCATACTGAAATTAGTGGTGTTTGTATTGATTTCATTATATTTTAACTTAACTTTTTTATATTGTATTTTTTTAACGCTAAATAAACTTAAATCAATAAATGGAAATATTTCATATTAGTGCAGAGTGTTATCCAGTGGCTAAAGTGGGTGGATTAGCTGATGTAGTGGGGGCTTTGCCAAAATACCAGAGTAATTGGGGGCATCAATTAAGAGTTGTAATGCCATGTTATGATACAAAATTTAGAAATGAAAATGATTTTGAATGTGTTCATTGGGGAACAGTTAAATTAGGAGATTTTAATTTCCCTTTTAGCGTACTTAAAGAAGCAACGGATAAGTTGGGTTTTGAATTGTATCTAATGGAAATACCAGAACTTTTTGATAGAAAAGAAGTTTATGGTTATGAAGACGATATTGAGCGCTTTATGTCTTTTCAGATTGCTACTTTAGATTGGATTATTGGTAGAGAAACAATGCCTGATGTAATTAATTGTCACGATCATCATACGGGATTAATTCCTTTTATGATGCAACATTGTTATAAGTACCATCAGTTATTGAATACGCCTTCGATGATTACCATTCATAACGGTTTGTATCAAGGACAATTTAGTTTTGATAAATTAAATTATTTTCCGGAGTTTGATTTGACTCATATGAGGCTATTAGAATGGGATCATCAAATTAATTCTTTGGCTGTAGCTGTAAAATGTGCTTCAGCAGTTACTACTGTTTCTCCAAGTTATTTAGATGAAATAAATTATTCGGCTAATGGTTTAGAATCATTGTTTAATCTGGTAAGATATAAATCCAGAGGAATATTAAACGGAATTGATACACAAGTTTGGGATCCTGCGAAAGATAAAATGTTAGAAAAAAATTATTCTATTAAAAATTTCGAAAAAGGAAAACAACAGAATAAAGAAATACTTTGCACACTTTTTAATTTAGATCCTACCAAGCCTTTATTTAGTTTCATTGGTAGATTATGGGATGAAAAAGGTGGTGATTTATTACCACAAGCTTCCGCCTTAGCATTGTCAGAAAATTATAAAGAAATTAATATTTTGATATTAGGTTCTGGAAGTACACAAATTGAAAATCAATTAAATAGTTTATTGGCTGATTATAAAGGGAATTACAATACTTTTATTGGATACAATGAAGAATTAGCTCATTTAATTTATGCTGGAGCAGATTTTTTAATGATGCCATCCAGAGTAGAACCTTGCGGATTGAATCAAATGTATTCCTTAAGATATGGAACTATTCCTATTGTCAGGAGAACAGGAGGATTGAAGGATACTGTAGTTGATTTTGGTGATGATGGAAATGGAATTTGTCATAATCAATCTTCTGTAGGCGATATTTGTTATTCTATTCAAAGAGCAGTGAGTTTGTACGAAGATAAAGAACGTTTAAATAAAATTAGAAAAATAGGAATGAGCACGGATCATTCTTGGGAAAAAGCAAGTCAGGAATATATAGAAATGTACAACTTAATACTTAATAAAATATGAAGGCAAAAAGAAAAAACGTTATTGCTATTATCTTAGGAGGAGGGCAAGGATCTAGATTGTATCCTTTGACAGAAAGCAGATCAAAACCAGCAGTACCAGTAGGAGGGAAATATAGATTAGTCGATATTCCTATTTCAAATTGTATGAATTCAGATATTTATAGAATGTTTGTATTAACACAGTTTAATTCGGCTTCACTTAATGCGCACATCAAGAATACTTATGTTTTTAGTGCTTTTAGTCAAGCCTTTGTAGACATTTTAGCTGCTGAACAAACTCCGGATAATCCAACCTGGTTTCAAGGAACTGCCGATGCAGTAAGACAATGTATGCCTCACTTTTTAAATCATAAATTTGATTATGCTTTAATTTTATCGGGTGACCAATTGTATCAAATGGATTTTAATGATTTGCTTGAAGAGCATATTAAAAATGAAGCAGATATTACAGTTGCTACATTACCAGTTAATGCTAAGGATGCTCCTGATTTTGGAATATTAAAATCAAATAGTGAGAGTTGTATCGAATCATTTATCGAAAAACCAGTCAAAGAATTGTTGCCAGATTGGGAATCAGAAGTAAGTGATGAAATGAAAGCAGAAGGTAAAAAATATTTAGCTTCGATGGGGATTTATGTCTTTAATAAAAAGCTTTTAGTAGATTTAATGGCTGATCCTGATACCAAAGATTTTGGTAAAGAAATTATTCCAAATGCTGTTGGGAATAAAAAGATATTTAGTTACCAATATGAAGGATACTGGACTGATATTGGAAACATAGATTCTTTCTTTGAAGCTAATATTGGATTAACTGAAGATGTACCAAAGTTTAATTTGTTTGATAACGACAACAAAATATATACAAGACCTCGAATGTTGCCGCCATCTAAGTTTAAAAACACAATGGTGGATAAATCATTAATTTCTGAAGGATGTATCTTAAATGCTAAAGAAATTGTACATTCAGTTATTGGAATTCGATCTAGAATAGGCAAAGATTCTGTTATTAAAAATACCTATGTAATGGGTAACGATATTTATCAAAGTATCGAAGACATGGAAGAAGACAGCCAAAACAATAAAATATTAGTTGGAATAGGTGAAGGCTGTTATATTAATAATGCGATAGTAGATAAAGATTGCCGAATAGGTAATAATGTTTACATTAACGGAGGATCACATCTAGAAAATGCTACCACTGATTTGTATGCTATAAAAGATGGAATTGTTGTAATAAAGAAAGGTGTGACTTTGCCTGATAATTTTAGAATTGAATAAGTTGATTAATTGTTTTTTATAAAAATATTCTATTTTCTAAGACTTAGAATTATACCAATAATACTATGAGTAAAGTTATTTCGCATTCCCTTTTTACTGATTTTGATATTAACTTATTCAAAGCTGGAAAGCATTTTAAATTGTATGAAAAGTTAGGAGCACATTTAATAGAATTAAATGGTGTCCAGGGTGTTTATTTTGCAGTTTGGGCTCCAACTGCTCATTCTGTTTCTGTTGTTGGAGATTTTAATTTCTGGACACAAGGAGAACATGAACTTTTTGTGCGATGGGATTCTTCTGGTATTTGGGAAGGATTTATTCCTAATGTTGAAAAAGGAACTACTTATAAATATAAAATTCTATCAAATAATGGTGGTTTAGTTACAGAAAAGGCTGATCCATTTGCTTTTTATTGTGAAAAACCACCACATACGGCTTCAGTAGTTTGGGATTTAAATCATGATTGGGATGATTCTAAATGGATGAAAACCAGAAAAGAACACAATGATTTAGATAAACCGTATTCTGTTTACGAAGTGCATTTAGGATCTTGGAAACGTGGCGAAGGCAATCGTTTTTTAACCTATTTAGAATTTGCTGAAGATTTAGTGAGTTATGTAAAAGAAATGGGATTTACTCATGTAGAGTTTATGCCTGTTATGGAATATCCGTATGATCCTTCTTGGGGATACCAATTAGTTGGCTATTTTGCTCCAACTTCCCGTTTTGGAAATCCACAGGATTTTATGGTCTTGGTAGACAAATTGCACCAGGCAGGTATTGGAGTTATTCTGGATTGGGTACCTTCCCATTTCCCAGATGATGCTCACGGATTAGGTTATTTTGACGGTTCTAATCTTTATGAACATCCTGATCGTAGAAAAGGCTATCATCCTGATTGGAAAAGTCTGGTGTTTAATTACGGAAGAAACGAAGTACGTTCTTTCTTAATTAGTAATGCTGTGTTTTGGTTACAACATTATCATGTTGATGCTTTAAGAGTGGATGCAGTTGCTTCGATGCTTTATTTAGATTATTCTAGAAATGATGGAGAATGGGAGCCAAATATTTTTGGTGGAAGAGAAAACCTGGATACTATTAGTTTCCTGAAAGAATTCAACGAAGTAGTTTATTCTAATTTTGATGGAGTTCAAACCATAGCCGAAGAAAGCACTTCATTTCCAATGGTTTCCAGACCTACATCAGTTGGCGGACTTGGTTTTGGAATGAAATGGATGATGGGATGGATGCACGATACCTTAAAGTATTTTCAAAAAGCTACTGTTTATAGAAAATACCATCAAAACGATTTGACTTTTTCAATGACATACGCATTTACGGAAAACTTCATGTTGCCTTTGTCTCATGATGAAGTAGTGTATGGTAAGAAATCAATTGCTGATAGGATGCCAGGTGACGAATGGCAGAAATTTGCTAATTTACGTTTGTTATACAGTTATATGTTTACGCATCCAGGAACTAATTTGTTATTCATGGGTTGTGAATTTGGGCAAACTGGGGAATGGAATTTTCAAGAAAGTCTAGATTGGCATTTATTGCAATATCCAGTTCACAATGGCGTGAAAGAGCTGATTAAGGATTTGAATAAATTATACAAAACCGAACCCGCTTTACACCAAAAACAATTTAGTCCAGAAGGTTTTGAGTGGATTAATTATTCCGATCATCAAAACGCAGTTATCTCATACATTCGAAAAGGAAACGATCCAAAAGATGATTTAATTGTGGTATGTAATTTTACCCAAATGATTCGTAAAAATTATAGAATTGGTGTTCCTAAAAAAGGAAAACTTACTGAAATTTTTAATAGTGATTTAGAAAAATACCAAGGTAGCAACGTACTTAACACCGAAGATTTAAAAATAGAATCTTCACCTTATGGAGGTCGGGATTACTCGGTAGAATTGCTATTACCGCCATTAAGTGTTACTGTTTTTAGAATTTTATAAATAGTTTTTTAAAATCTCAAAAACGGTACTACATAAAAGCTATTTTATTTTACAAAGAAGTATTAATTTTAATATTAATGCTTCTTTTTTTTGATAAATAGTCAGCTATATCGATTTCGTGAATAAAAAAAGTATTATTTATTTATAAAAAAGATTTTTTGTAAGTTTGAGAGAATGAGTATAGTATAAATCAAAAATGAATAGGCATGATTACAAATACAGAATTAGAATACAAAGGGGATTTATACCCATCAAAAATAGTTTCTTACACGCACGATGTCGATTCGGTCTATTTTTATACTGATAATAGTGTTATTTTAAAACTGACTGTTTTAAGAGATAGTTTAATTCGTTTTCGATTTACCACGAAGGGATATTTTAGCAATGACTTTTCTTACGCTATAGACAAAAGTCATTCACACGGATACAATCATTTAACAGTTACAGAAGAGGATAGTTATTACCAAATTATAACTAATAAAATCATTTGTAAAATTCATAAATCTGATTTAAGATCTTCAATTTACGATTTAAAAGGAAATGTATTATTAGAAGATGAATTGGGTTTTCACTGGGAAGAATCATACGAATTTGGTGGAAATATCGTGAAAATGAGTAAAGCGTCCAGAGATGGAGAATGTTTTTACGGTTTAGGAGATAAGGCTACTCAGATGAATTTAAAGGGAAAAAGAGTAGAAAATTTTGCAACCGATCAATATGCTTTTCAAAAAGAGCAAGATCCATTATACAAAGTAGTTCCTTTTTACATAGGATTACATAACAAGCAGTCTTACGGTATTTTCTTTGATAATACTTTTAGAACATTTTTCGATTTTTGTCATGAAAGAAGAAATGTTACTAGTTTTTGGTCAGATGGTGGAGAAATGAACTATTATTTTTTCTATGGACCTAGTATGCAGGATGTCGTTACTTCTTATACTGATTTAACTGGAAAGCCAGAATTACCACCTTTATGGGCATTAGGATACCATCAATGTAAATGGAGTTATTATCCGGAAAGTAACGTAAAAGAGGTTGCAGCTAAATTTAGAGAACTACAAATTCCTTGCGATGCTATTTATTTAGATATTGATTATATGGAAGGTTTCAGATGTTTTACCTGGAACAAAGAATATTTTCCAGATCCAAAACGAATGGTTTCTGAACTAGCCGCTGACGGATTTAAAACAATTGTTATCATAGATCCGGGAATCAAAATAGACAAAGAATATTCAGTTTATAAAGAGGCTTTAGCAAATGATTATTTTTGCAAAAGAGCCGATGGACCTTATATGAAGGGAAAAGTCTGGCCAGGAGAATGTAATTTTCCAGATTATACAAATCCCGAAGTAAGAGAGTGGTGGGCTGGATTATTTAAAGAATTAATTTCAGATATTGGTGTAAAAGGAGTTTGGAATGATATGAACGAACCTGCCGTAATGGAAGTTCCTAATAAGACATTCCCTAATGATGTTCGTCATAATTATGATGGAAATCCATGCAGTCATAGAAAAGCACATAATATTTATGGAACCCAAATGGCAAGAGCCACTTATCATGGTGTAAAGCGTTTTTCTTATCCAAAAAGACCCTTTATTATTACCAGATCGGCCTATTCAGGAGCACAACGTTACACCTCGTCCTGGACAGGAGATAACGTAGCTACCTGGGAACATCTATGGATTGCAAATATTCAGGTACAAAGAATGTCAATTTCAGGAATGGGTTTTACTGGTTCTGATATTGGAGGTTTTGCGGAACAGCCAACAGGCGAATTGTATGCCAGATGGATTCAGTTGGGGGTTTTTCACCCATTTTGTAGAACGCACTCTTCTGGAGATCACGGTAATCAAGAACCTTGGGCTTTTGATGAAGAAGTTATCGATATTACTCGAAAATTTGTTAATCTTCGTTACCAATTGTTACCTTATTTATATACTATGTTTTGGCAATATATTGAAGCAGGAACGCCAATGTTGAAACCCTTAGTATATTTCGATCAAGAAGATATCCAAACACATTATAGAAATGACGAATTTATTTTTGGAAATCAAATATTAGTTTGTCCTATTTTAGAACCTAATGCTTTAGGGCGAAGAATGTATGTTCCGCGTGGCCAATGGTACAATTACTGGACTAATTGTTTGGTAAAAGGAGGAAAAGAAATGTGGGTTGATACTAAGTTTGATGAAATTCCTGTTTTTGTTAAAGCGGGAGCTATTATTCCAAAATATCCTGTTCAACAATATGTTGGCGAATTAGAGTTTGACGAATTAACTCTTGATATTTACTATAAAGAAGGAAAAGAAAAATCAGTAGTGTATGAAGATGCCCAAGATGGTTATGATTACAAAAAAGGTAGATTTAGCTTTTTGTCTTTTCAACTAACAGGTAAAGGGAAAGAAGTCAACATCCAATTACACAAAGAAGGGAAATTCGATACTAATTATTCTAAATTCAAAATTAATTTTATTGGATTGCCATTTGAAGTAAAGGTTATTGAAATAGACAATGAAGAAATTGTTTTTGATGCTGCTGAATTCAAAGAAAATCAATATCTGATTGTTCCTAAGGATTTTAATGTTTTACATATTATTGGATAGAGAAATTAATATATTGATACAATTGTAATTAATTTTATAAAGTTATAGTTAATAATAATTGTATTTTTGTTTTGATAAATTTAACAATTATGAAAAAGAATTTAGTACTTATAGGAATTGCAAGCTTAGGCTTGATGTATTCATGTGCAACAAATCCATTAACTGGAAAAAGAACATTAAATTTTGTTTCTAATAGCGAATTGTTTCCATCTGCTTTTCAAGAGTATGGGAATTTCTTAAAAGAAAACAAAGTAGTGTCAGGAACTGCAGATGCTAAAAAAGTAGAATCAGTAGGAGTTAAAATTAAAATGGCTGCTGAACGCTATTTGGCTTCTCTTGGTCAAACCGATTATTTAAAAGGATACCAATGGGAATACAAATTAGTAGATAATAAGGAGGTAAATGCTTGGTGTATGCCGGGAGGTAAAATTGTAGTTTATACTGGAATTCTACCTGTTACTAAAAACGATGCCGGTTTAGCTACTGTAATGGGACATGAGGTTTCTCATGCTCTTGCTAATCATGGAGCGCAACGTATGAGTGCTTCTCAATTACAAACTCTTGGTGCTGCAGGAGTTGCTGTTGCAACAGGAAGTCAAAGTGCCGAAAGACAACAAATGTGGCAACAGTATTATGGAATTGGTTCTCAGGTAGGAGTAATGCTTCCTTTTAGTAGAAGTCATGAAACAGAGGCTGATAAAATTGGTTTAGTTTTAATGGCAATTGCAGGATATAATCCAGAAGAAGCTATTAATTTTTGGACTAGAATGTCAGCTAATTCAGGAGGTGGAGCACCAGCTGAAATGTTGAGTACACACCCGTCTGATGCTACCAGAATTGCAAATATAAAAGCGATGATTCCAGAAGCTAAAGCTGTTGCAGCTAAATTTGGTGTAACATTCAAATAAAAATAGAAAAACTCATTTTAAAGCCAATTCAAACGAATTGGCTTTTTTTATATCTTTTTAGTAACAATATTTTTAATTGATTTCGATAGAAACTGTTAAAAAAAATAATAAATTCGTCAAAAAAATATAACAATGAGTTCATTACAAAAAGGAGATAAAAAATTACTAAATGCTTGGGCATTTTACGATTGGGCAAATTCAGTTTACACGCTTACTATTGCTTCGGCAGTATTTCCAATTTTCTACGAAGCTTTATTTCCTGAGGATAATCATTATATAAATGTTTTCGGTCTGCATTTAAAAAATTCAGCATTAATAAGTTTTGTTACAGCTGCAGCTTTTTTAGTCGTTTCTTTTATTTCACCTTTATTATCTGGAATAGCCGATTATGTAGGGAATAAAAAATCATTCATGAAGTTTTTCTGTTACCTAGGTGCATTATCTTGTATGGGGTTGTATTGGTTTGATTTAGAAAATATTTATGTTGGGTTGACATTTTATTTTCTAGGACTATTGGGGTACTGGGGGAGTTTAGTTTTTTATAATTCTTATCTACCTGATATTGCTTTTGAAGAGCAGCAGGATCAAATAAGTGCAAAAGGATATTCTTTAGGGTATATTGGGAGTGTTATTTTATTGATTATAAATCTAGCCATGATTATGAAACCAAAACTTTTTGGAATTGCAGGAACAGATGGTGAAGCTGCTATGAAAGCGATGCGATATTCTTTTATAATGGTTGGAGTTTGGTGGATTTTATTTAGTCAATATACGTACTATTATTTGCCAAAAGGGAGTAAAGATACAAGTGGGAAATTAACAAAATCAGTTGTTTTCAATGGTTTCAAAGAATTAAAAAAAGTTTGGGCTTTGTTAAATGAAAATATTGTTCTAAAAAGATATTTGAGTGGTTTTTTTGTTTCAAGTATGGCCGTGCAAACGGTGATGCTTGTGGCAACCTATTTTGGTGCTCAGGAAATCCAATGGTCTTCAAAAGAAGAAAGTACGATAGGATTAATTATTTGTATTTTAATAATTCAATTAGTTGCAGTAGTAGGAGCTATTTTAACATCTAAAGCTTCTTCAAAATTTGGAAACATCCCTACTTTGATTGGGATAAATATAATTTGGGCAATATTTTGTGCTTTAGCATTCTTTATTACATTACCCATACATTTTTATGTAATGGCCACTATTGCTGGTTTTGTAATGGGAGGAATACAATCTTTATCTCGTTCTACTTATTCAAAATTATTACCAGAAACACAGGACACTGCATCTTTTTTTAGTTTTTATGATGTTGCTGAGAAAATCGGAATTGTAATTGGAATGCTGGTTTATGGAGTTATTGACCAAATTACAGGAAGTCCAAGATTTGCAATTGTGTTTTTAGGTGTTTTCTTTATTATTGCAATTGTTTTATTAAGAAAAGTACCTAGAAAGTAATAGAAAAATAAAATAAAAAAATTATATTTGGTGGCAATCAAAATTTGCTGATTTATGAAAATATTAAAAACTGCCCCCAAATTAATACTGTTGTTTATAGCAACATTGATAGCTTCTTGTACTTACGAACCAGTTGATGGCACTGTTGAACCTGACCCAAATTCGGGTGGAAATGGTGAGTCTGGAATTTTTAAAGCAGACTTTAATGGTAGTACCTGGACAGCAAAAGAAACTGAAGCGATAATTTCGGGCAATTTTATCCAAATTGCAGCAATTAACGCAAAAGGGGAAAGCTTTGGAATTATGCTTGACGGAAGTACTGTTGGGACTTATGCGGCTAACGTAAATCTTGTTTCTTATTCTCCAGCTGGAACAGAGTTTGGCTATTTGGCTATAAATGATAATAATCCGGATGAGAATACGGGATCAGTAATCATTACAAGTATAAATACCGCAAACAAAACAATTTCAGGAACTTTTCAATTTAAAGGTTATTGGTCTGATGTACCTAATACAAAGACTCCAATAACATTTACTAATGGTGTTTTTAAAGATATACGGAAACCATACTATTATAAATACTATTGGAGCTGATGTTCAAGGGTATTATGAAGATGCAAATGGCGAGTACAAAGCTGTTTCTGGTAATGTTACAATTGCTTCTAAAACAAATGATAGAATTAAAGGAACATTTCAATTTACGACTAACGGAGTACCACCATTTACAATAACCGAAGGTAATTTTGATGTAGAATATTAGTTTTAATACAATAATTGTTATTAATTGCCCTCAAATAAGTAATTTGCTTTTTGAGGGCAATTTATTTTAGTTGGCTTTGTGGCACAAAGATTGACTTATAAGAACTAAATAAGGCTAGTGGTTTGTATTACTGATTGATTTTCAGTATTATAAAACACGCGAATACTAACTTTGTCATTAAGTGTTTGTACTATTTAATGACAAAAAGACTTAAATTATACCATGTCAAAACATAAAATACTTACTATTGACAATCTGTCACAACAAGAATTCGATTCAGAAGCGGAATTAATACCATTATTAACGCCAGAAGATGAGGAGGAAATGATGAAGGAAGAACTTCCAGAATCGTTGCCTATACTTCCGTTAAGAAACATGGTTTTGTTTCCAGGTGTTGTAATTCCTATTACTGCGGGAAGAGATAAATCGATTAAATTGATTGATGACGCTAATGCTGGTGGGAAAATAATAGGTGTTGTTGCCCAAAAGGATGAAGAAATTGAAGATCCTACTAAAGAAGATATCAATTCTATTGGAACAGTTGCTCGTATTCTACGTGTGTTGAAAATGCCTGATGGAACGACTACCGTAATTTTGCAAGGAAAAAAACGTTTCGAAATTGAATCGATAACTACTGAAGAGCCTTATATTTCTGCGCTAATAAAAGACTTTTCTGAAGACAGACCAGATAGCGATGATTCTGAGTTTTTAGCTATATTAGAATCCATAAAAGAATTAGCAATTCAGATTATTAAAGTAAGTCCGAATATTCCAAGCGAAGCTACTTTTGCTATAAAAAATATCGAAAGTCAGTCTTTCTTAATCAATTTTGTTACTTCTAACATGAATTTATCTGTTAAAGAAAAACAAGATTTATTAGCTATTAATAGTTTAAAAGATAGAGCTTTAGAAACTTTAAAATACATGAATATTGAGTTGCAAAAGCTCGAGCTTAAAAATGATATTCAATCTAAAGTACGTTTTGATTTAGACCAACAGCAAAGAGAATATTTCCTTCACCAACAGATGAAAACCATCCAGGAAGAATTAGGTGGTTCGACTCAGGAAGAAGAAATGGACGATATGTTAGTAAAGTCCAAAGAGAAAAAATGGGATGAAAAAACGCAAGCTATTTTTGAAAAAGAATTGACAAAAATGCGTCGAATGAATCCGCAGGCTCCTGATTTTGGTATCCAAAGAAATTATATGGAATTACTATTGGATTTACCATGGAATGAATTTTCGAAAGATAATTTTGATTTAAAAAATGCTCAAAAAATTCTTGACAGAGACCATTTCGGATTGGAAGAAGTGAAGAAAAGAATGATTGAACATTTGGCTGTTTTGAAATTAAGAAACGATATGAAATCGCCAATTATTTGTTTAACAGGACCTCCGGGAGTTGGTAAAACTTCTATTGGTCGTTCAGTTGCAGAAGCTTTGGGGAGAGAATATGTTCGTATTTCCTTAGGAGGATTGCGTGATGAAGCTGAAATTCGTGGACATAGAAAAACCTATATTGGCGCTATGCCAGGTAGAATTATTCAGAGTTTGAAAAAAGCTGGAACATCAAATCCTGTGTTTGTTTTGGATGAAATTGATAAATTATCAAATAGTAATCATGGCGATCCGTCTTCGGCATTGCTGGAAGTTTTGGATCCAGAACAAAACAGTGCTTTTTATGATAATTTTGTCGAGTTAGGATACGATTTATCGAAAGTAATGTTCATTGCTACGTCTAACAATATGAGTGCTATTCAGCCTGCTTTGAGAGATAGAATGGAAATCATCAAAATGTCAGGCTATACCATCGAGGAAAAAGTTGAAATTGCAAAACAACATTTGTTTCCACGCCAATTGAAAGAACACGGATTGACTTCGAAAGATTTGACTATTGGAAAAAAACAATTAGAGAAAATCGTAGAAGGTTATACGCGTGAATCTGGAGTTCGTGGATTAGAAGCTAAGATTGCTCAAGTGATTCGAAATGCAGCAAAATCGGTTGCCATGGAAGAGGAGTATAACAAGAAAGTGACTGACGAAGATATTGTAAAAGTACTGGGTGTTCCAAGATTAGAGCGTGATAAATACGAGAGTAATGATGTTGCTGGTGTAGTTACAGGTTTGGCATGGACAAGTGTTGGCGGAGATATTCTTTTTATCGAATCCTTGCTTTCACCTGGAAAAGGCGGAATGAGTATTACTGGGAATTTAGGTCCGGTAATGAAAGAATCGGCTACTATTGCTTTAGAATATATAAAAGCCAATGTGGACCAACTAGGTTTGACTTCAGAATTATTGTCTAAGTACAACATTCATTTACACGTGCCAGAAGGAGCGACACCAAAAGACGGACCAAGCGCTGGAATTGCAATGTTGACTTCATTAGTGTCTCTTTTTACACAAAAAAGAGTGCGAAAAAATGTAGCTATGACAGGCGAAATTACACTTAGAGGAAAAGTATTGCCTGTAGGCGGGATTAAAGAGAAAATATTAGCTGCTAAAAGAGCGAATATCAAAGAAATCATCTTATGTCATGAAAATAAAAGTGATGTTGACGAAATAAAACCAGAGTACTTAAACGGAGTTACTTTTCATTATGTAAAAGAAATGAGCGAAGTACTAGCTATTGCAATTACGGATCAAAAGGCCAAAAATGCTAAGAAATTGTAATTAAAGTATATAGATAATAAAAAATCCAAAATCAATTACGATTTTGGATTTTTTTGTTTTTAAGCATTTTTAGGAATCAAATCGCAATACCAGAAACCATAATCATAAGCTGTGGAATCATTGGTATCGCAAGCAGTATTAGAAGAATCTTGTTTTGGCTTTTCGTACTTTCTGTAGACAATTTCGCCTATTTCAAAATCGATGGGTTTGGTGAAAATTGGACCATCAAAACTAAAAGTGTGGAATTCACCATTTTCTCCACAAACATCTACATTTTCAGGTAAATCATCAATAAATTGTTGATCAATTATTCGACCTACAAAACTTTTATCTAAATAGCGTTCGTTGACACATACTACAATGGTTTTAAAACCCAAGGCAATAAATTCCTGAATTAGATTATGAGTTGGAATTTTCCAAATAGGAAAAACACCTTTAAATCTCATTGTTGCTAATTTGTCTTCACGATATTTACGCAAATCTTCCAGAAAAATATCTCCAAAAACTGAATGGGTGATTCCTTTATTTTTAAGTTTTTCTAATGTTTTTTGCATTACATCTTCATACACTTCCATAGTAGGCATTTCAGGAATTTGCATGATTTCTAGTGGAATTCCAATACTCTCAGCTTGTTGTTCCAGAAGTTCAACTCTTACACCATGCATAGAAATGCGTTGGAATTGCTGATTTACACTGGTTAACAAACAGTTGATTTCAAATTCTGGGTTTTGCAGTATTTTGTACAAGGCTAATGCGGAATCTTTTCCGCTACTCCAGTTAAAAAGGGCTTTCTTCAATTTAAATTTTATTAAAACTTTATGAGGTAAACATACAAAAATAGTTCAATTAATTACTTAAGCTTTGTAACTTTGGAAATCTTGCTTAATTTATATTTGATGAAGTACCTTTTTCTGTTTATTTCCACTTTTGTTTTTGCACAGCAAACAAAAACTATCGATTTCACTTCGGTTTCAGCTCATTTGAGTTTGAATGCTGTTGAAAAATCAATATCTGGTACAGTGCATTATTCTTTTGAAATTCTAAACCCCACAGACACTTTAAAAATTGATGCTCAAAACATGAATTTTTCTAAGGTGTTACTAAATCAAATAAATGTTCAATATATCAATTCTGGAAAACAGTTACTAATTGTTTATCCATTTCAAAAAGGAAAAAACAAATTAACTTTTGATTACACAGCGATACCAAAACAAGCCTTGTATTTTGTGGGTTCAGCAAATTCAGATGATACGCAAATTTGGACTCAAGGGCAAGGAAGATATACCAGCAATTGGTTTCCAAGTTTTGATGATGTCAACGAAAAGTTGATTTTTAATCTCGAAATTGAATTCGATTCTGATTTTCAGGTGATTTCGAATGGCGTTTTAAAGCAAAAAAACAGCAATGGAAAAAATACGATTTGGAATTATCAGATGGAAAAACCAATGAGTTCTTATTTGTTGATGCTTGCTATTGGAAAATTCGAAAAGAAAGTACAATTTTCTAAAAATAAAATTCCACTCGAATTATATTTAGAAAAGAAAGATGCTTCTCGATTCGAGCCTACTTATCGCTACTCAGCAAGAATATTTAATTTTTTGGAGAAAGAAATTGGCGTAAAATATCCTTGGAAAATATACAAGCAAGTTCCAGTTCGGGATTTTTTGTATGCAGGAATGGAAAATACTTCAGCAACATTATTTGCCACGCGCTATGTTGTAGATTCGACTGGTTTTTTAGATCGAAATTATACCAATGTCGATGCACATGAATTAGCACATCAATGGTTTGGTGATTTGGTTACAGCAGCTAGCGGAAAGTATCATTGGTTACAAGAAGGTTTTGCTACTTATTATGCTTTATTGGCAGAGAAATCCATTTATGGAGAAGATTATTTTTATTCGAAAATGTATGAATCCATTCAACAAATAAAATATGCTTCCAGAACCGATAGTATTCCTATTTTGAACGAAAAAGCAAGTTCATTAAGTTTTTATCAAAAAGGCGCTTGGGCTTTATTTGCGATGCATCAGGAAATAGGAGACAAAGCTTTTAAGAAAATCATTAAAAAATATTTGAAAAAACACGCCTACAAAAATGTAACTACCGAAGATTTTTTTGCAGAAGTAAAAAAAGTAAGCCGTTTTGATACCGATTCATTTTCTAAAGAATGGCTTGAATCAACTGCTATTAATACGCCAAATGTCAATAAGTTGTTGGTTAAAAATAAAATCACTAAGATCCTGTTAGAATTAGATAAAATTAAATCGAAGCCCTTAGCTGAAAAAGAAGGTTTTTTTAAACTAATCCTTATGTCAGATGCTCATTATTCGGCTAAAGTAATGGTTGTTAACCAACTTAGAAACGAAATTTTTGAAGCTAAAAAACCGTTTTTAGAATTAGTAATGAACTCTAAAAATCTTCATGTTCGTCAGGCGCTAGCCTATTCGTTGCCTAAAATCCCAGAAGAATTCAGAATGGATTACGAAAGTGTTTTGGATGATGATTCGTATCAAACACAGGAAATTGCCTTACTGTATTTATGGAGAAATTTTCCAAAACACCGATTGGATTATTTAGAAAAATCAAAAGAATGGATTGGTTTCAATGATTATAATTTGAGAACATTATGGTTGTCACTGGTTTTAATGACTCCCGAATATGCTGCTAATAAACAAGATGTTATTGATGAACTAATGAATTATTCATCTGAAAAATATGAGGCAACAACCCGACAAAATGCTTTAGAAAAACTAATTGGATTTCAGATTATTAATGATACTGTTTTGATTAATTTAGTAAAATCAACCACGCATCACATGTGGCAATTTTCTAAATTTGGACGTGACACTATTCGAACACTATTGAAAAATCAAGAATATAAAGATGCTTTTTTGAGAATTTTGCCTAGTTTAGACAAAAAAGAGCAATTTCAATTGAATCGATTATTAAATTAAAAAGTATGAGAGCATTGGTTATTTCCGGAGGAGGAAGCAAAGGCGCATTTGCAGGAGGTGTTGCCCAATTTTTATTGGAAAAAAAGAAAATCAAATACGATTTTTACATTGGAACATCTACTGGAAGTTTATTGCTGCCTCATTTGGCTCTTGGGAATATTGAAAAAATACATCGTATTTATACCAATGTTGATATGAGTAAAATTTTTAATGTCAATCCGTTTATTGTTAAAAAAAAGAATGGAATTGATGTAGTAAGTATTAATCACTTTAATGTTTTATTGCAATTTTTTAGAGGAAAAAGAACCTTTGGCGAAAGTAAAAAACTACGTGCTTACATCAAAAAAAACTTACCAATAGAAGAATTCAATCAGTTAAAAGCATTGCATACTGATGTAATTGTTACGGTGACTAATCTTACTATGAATCAGGCAGAATACAAATCGATTAAAGACTGTACTTATGATGAATTTTGCGATTGGATTTGGATTTCGAGTAATTATATACCTTTTATGAGTTTAGTCACTAAAAAAGGTTTTGATTATGCTGATGGAGGTTTTTCTAGTTTAGTCCCTATTCAAGAAGCTATTAATCGTGGGGCAACGGAAATTGACGTTATTATTTTAGAAACCGAAAAAGCAACTCCTCGAACAACTATAGGTAAAAATCCATTTTCATTATTGATTGATATTTTCCAAATTCAACTGGATCAAATAGAGCATCACAATATTTTATTGGGAAACCTGTCAGCTTCCTATAATAACATTAAACTTAATTTGTATTACACACCCATTGATTTGACAAATAATGCTTTGATTTTTAACAAAGTAAAAATGTCTGAATGGTGGGAAGAAGGATTTCAGTATGCTTTGAAAAAAAGCGAAGCAATGGAAGCAGAGTCAACCAAATCATTATTGACAGATGAAAGGTCGGCGTGATTTTTTACCACAATTCGGCTACTTCACTTTTTATAAATGATAACGCTGTACTACTTGGAGAGGTTTTGTTGAATAACTCACTGATAACATACGTTCTCAACTCGTCAGCATTTGTTACTCTTTCATTTTTAGCCGCTGTGCGAACCATTTGCACAATGGCGTTTTTAGCAGTGATAATAATAGTCCAACATTTATCAGAAACATAAATTTGCTGTGCAATATTGTGTTCAAATTCCTGTTCAATTTGAGCAATTACATAATTTTCGTAATCGTTTTTATCATTCGAAATAGGATTAATTCGAACCATTAATTGAGACGGGTTAATGCGTTCCATCAATAATGTTAATCTTTCATAAGCTTGTAATCGCAACGGCAAAGCCATTTTTTGATTTTCTTTTTGAATGAGCCAATGACGTATATTTTGTTGGTCTTTAAAATGAGACTTAAATAAATAATAAGCCACTCCGCCAGTTATTAATGATGGAATAGTATAAGCCAGTATTTCTATAATTTTTGTAAAATCCATTTGAGGTAAGTTTTGAAAGCAAAAATATGCTTTTAGAATTATTACGCAAAGATTCGCAAAGAGAATACACAAAGTTGCACAAAGAAAAGTTTTGAATGAATGCTTTGCGTTTCTCTGAGTTTCTTAGTGAATCTTTGCGAAATAAATCAACAATGACACTCTTTTTAAAACTTTAGAACAGGAGTCTATAATTAATTCTTAAATACTTATTTTTGCATGAATAGAGAAAAAAATCATGCAACAATATATATCCCAACTTAACGAAGCCCAGCGCGAACCCGTATTACAAAAAGACGGACCAATGATTATTATTGCTGGTGCTGGTTCTGGAAAAACCCGTGTGTTAACCATAAGAATTGCTTATTTAATGCATCAGGGAATTGATGCTTTTAATATTCTATCGCTTACGTTTACCAATAAAGCGGCCCGTGAGATGAAAAATCGTATCTCGGATATTGTGGGTTCTAGCGAAGCTAAAAACCTTTGGATGGGAACTTTTCACTCTATTTTTGCTAGAATTTTACGTTCAGAAGCCGATAAATTAGGTTATCCTTCTAATTTTACTATTTATGATTCTCAGGATTCGCTTCGAGCTATTTCGGGAATTATCAAGGAAATGCAATTAGACAGAGATGTTTATAAACCCAAACAAATTTTAAGCCGAATTTCGACTTTTAAAAATAGTTTGATTACGGTAAAAGCCTATTTTAATGATCCTGATTTACAGGAAGCAGATGCGATGTCTAAGAAACCTCGAATGGGCGAAATTTATCAAAATTATGTTGATCGTTGTTTCAAATCAGGTGCGATGGATTTTGATGATTTATTATTAAAAACCAATGAATTATTAACTCGTTTTCCAGAGGTTTTAGCTAAATACCAAAATCGTTTCCGTTATATTTTGGTGGATGAGTACCAGGATACGAATCATTCCCAATATTTGATTGTTCGTGCTTTGTCGGATAAATTTCAGAATATTTGTGTAGTAGGAGATGATGCACAGAGTATTTATGCTTTTAGAGGAGCGAACATTAATAATATTTTAAATTTCCAAAAAGATTACCAAGGCGTAAAGACCTTTCGATTAGAACAAAATTACCGTTCGTCCCGAAATATTGTGGAAGCGGCAAATACCATTATTGATAAGAATAAAACCAAACTGGATAAAGTAGTTTGGACTGCCAATGAGTTTGGTCCAAAAATAAAAGTACATCGCAGTTTGACCGATGCCGAAGAAGGACGATTTGTGGCCAGTACCATTTTCGAACAAAAAATGCAAAACCAAATGACCAATGGTCAATTTGCTATTTTGTATCGAACCAATGCACAATCACGTGCTATGGAAGATGCTTTGCGAAAAAGAGATATTCCGTATCGAATTTATGGAGGTTTGTCTTTTTACCAAAGAAAAGAAATAAAGGACGTTTTATGCTATTTGCGATTGGTTATTAATCCAAAGGATGAAGAAGCCTTAATGCGTGTAATTAACTATCCAGCGCGTGGAATAGGGGATACTACGGTCGAAAAATTGACTGTGGCGGCCAATCATTACAAAAGGTCGATATTTGAAGTAATGCAGAATATTGATCGAATTGATTTGAAACTGAATTCGGGAACTAAACAAAAACTGAATGATTTTGTTACCATGATTCAGAGTTTTCAGGTAATTAACGAAAATCAGGATGCTTTTTATATTACCGATCATGTTTCTAAAAAAACAGGATTGGTTCAGGAATTGAAAAAAGATGCCACACCAGAAGGAATGGCAAAAATCCAGAATATAGAAGAATTATTAAACGGTATAAAAGATTTTACTGAAGGGCAAAGAGAAATTGATGGTGCTCGTGGTTCATTGGCTGAATTTATGGAAGATGTCGCTTTGGCTACGGATTTAGATAAAGATACCAGCGATGAGGATCGTGTGGCTTTGATGACGATTCACTTGGCAAAAGGACTGGAATTTCCTCATGTTTTTGTGGTAGGAATGGAAGAAGATTTGTTTCCATCAGCAATGAGTATGAGTACCCGTTCTGAATTAGAGGAAGAGCGACGATTGTTTTATGTGGCCTTAACAAGAGCGGAACATCAGGCCTATTTGACTTATGCTCAATCGCGTTACCGCTGGGGAAAATTAACTGATAGTGAGCCATCCCGTTTTATTGAAGAAATTGACGGACAATTTTTAGAATACCTAACACCTGCCGAGAGTAATTATCGTTTTAAACCAATGATTGACAAGGATGTTTTTGGTGATGTGGACAAGTCTAAATTACGTTTAGCTAAACCTTTGAGTACTACGCCACCAAAATACATTACAGACAATCAACCCAAACCAGAAGCTCAAATTAGGAAATTAAAACCAGTTTCGGCTAATGCGCCTTCAGGAGCAGCAAATTTATTTGACAACAAATTGACTGCTGGAAATATTGTAATGCATGAACGTTTTGGTCGCGGACAAGTAATTAATTTAGAAGGTGTTGGCGCTGATAAAAAAGCCGAAATCAAATTTGAAGTTGGAGGTATTAAAAAACTTTTGCTACGATTTGCGAAGTTGGATATTATTGGGTAAAACAAAAAGTGTACAAGATAAAGTTACTCTTGTCCGTCAGTTCGAGTGAATTTTCAGAAAATGCAATAGCTTTTTCTGAAAATTTGTATCGAGAACTACTATAATTTAAAATGCTTGACGATATAATTTAATAACAAAATTGTAAATCACTCAAAGTAGTTTAATAAATTTAAGTATGAAACGATCTTACGTTTACATTTTAAAATGTTCTGATAATTCATATTATACTGGAGTTACAAGTAATTTAACGCAGAGACTTTTTCAACATGAAACTGGTTTTTATCCTGATTGTTACACTGTAAACAAAAGACCTATTGAATTGGTTTATTATTGTGAATTCACAGATATTAATTTTGCAATTGATATGGAGAAAAAAATTAAAAAATGGTCAAGAGCTAAAAAAGAAGCATTGATTAATGAAGAATATGATAAACTCCCTAATTTAGCAAAGAAAAAGTTTTAGATAACATATAATTTAAAAATGCTTCTCGATACAATTTTTAATAGTAAGGCTGTCGCATTACTATTAAAAATCACTCGAAGTGACGATTGATTAGTCTTTATAATAATGTTTAGGTAATTTAATTATCAAAGATTTGATGAAACAGAATTGGCAAATATTTGAAAAAGTTTTATCAGGAGTTCATATCATTTTGGGCTTACTAATATTATTTGTGGTAGTAACAACAATTAAAAGTTACTATCATGTTTTGGGGATAAATCCATTATTTGATCATATAACTATTCTAGAAGTAAGTTTTAAAAAGAATTACATTCTTTTTATTGTTTCACTCATGTCAATTTCGTCGGGTTTTTTATTATACAATAATTCTTTAAAAGGTTGGATTACAAGTATCATAACTTGGACAATGTGTGTGATTTTATTGTTGTTTAGTTATTATAGACTATCTGTAAACGAATATCATCATTTGGATTTAGTTTCGCAAATAACAATCTGTTTTGCAATAATTATATTTACAACAATTTTAGTATTTTTAAATAATTCAGAATTCAAACAAAAATATAAACCGACAAATAAAAGCTGGTTAATTATTTTTTTATTAACACTAATAATTACATTAGCAAAGTTTTTTTACTCATAAAATATGATAGCTATATAAATAACGATCATACAAGCTGTCACATTAAAATTAAAATCATTCGAAGAGACTGTGAGGCTCTTTAAAAAAAAAATAATTATGGCAGAATTTATAAAAATATACGAAGACAAACCCTCTGAAGCGGCTATTGCCAAAGTGGTTAAGGTTTTAAGAGATGGTGGTTTAGTAATTTATCCAACTGATACTGTTTATGGTTTGGGTTGTGATATTACTAATTCCAGAGCTTTGGAACGCATTGCAAAAATAAAAGGAGTAAAGCTCGATAAAGCGAAATTCTCTTTCATTTGTCATGACTTGAGTAATCTTTCGGATTATGTCAAGCAAATTGATACGGCTACTTTTAAAATTTTAAAAAGAGCTTTGCCAGGACCTTATACTTTTATTTTACCTGGGAATAATAATTTGCCAAAAGAATTCAAAAAGAAAACTACCGTAGGTATTCGTGTGCCTGAAAATAATATTACATTAGAAATTGTAAAACTACTTGGAAATCCAATTGTTACGACTTCTATTCGTGATGAAGACGATGTTGTAGAATACACAACTGATCCTGAATTGATTTTCGAAAAATGGCAGAATTTGGTTGACATGGTTATAGATGGTGGTTATGGAGATAATGTAGCTTCTACTATTATTGATTTATCAGGACATGAGCCAGAAGTGATTCGTGAAGGTAAAGGAAGTTTAGATATTCTTTAATATTTGTTTTTAGAAAGCAGAATTTAGAAGACAGATAATAAACGTGAGTTTAAAAATATAAAAATATGGGATTATTTTCGGCATTATTAGGTAACGCAGGATCAGTAAGTCAGGAAGAATTAAAAAAGGACTACGGAAAATTATTAATTGATGGTGAAGAAATTGAATTGGGTTTTAAACTTATTCGGGATGTATTTATTTTTACAACTAAACGATTAATACTAATTGACAAGCAGGGTATTACTGCTAGTAAAATTGAATATAAATCCATTACTTACAAAAGTATTTCCCGATTTAGTATTGAAACCG
This sequence comes from Flavobacterium magnesitis, assembly GCF_041729735.1. NCBI lineage: Bacteria > Pseudomonadati > Bacteroidota > Flavobacteriia > Flavobacteriales > Flavobacteriaceae > Flavobacterium > Flavobacterium magnesitis. The sequence continues at coordinate 23,300 of NZ_JBCFQK010000029.1, forward strand.
CAGGAACATTTGACTTAGAAGCCGAATTGAAAATTTGGGTTTCAAGTGAACAGCAACCCAGTATTAGAAAACAATTTAATAAATCAGTCAATGTTTATGATGTACATAAGGTTTTAGCGAGTTATGTTTTGAGTTAAGAATTGTAATTTTTGATGAAACGTCTCGAGTAATCAAGGCGTTTTTTAATGTAAAATTGATGTTTTATAATTAAAAAACTTTAAGTTTATAACTTAAAAATTCTGGTTTGTCAATTTACCATTCACTAGCTTATTTCAACCATTCACTATTTTTATTTTTCAAAAAATTTGAAATCCATGCATCTTTGAAATGAATTTATAAAAAACACCTTATGAAAACATTTCAAAAATTTATTTTTCTCTCTATTTCTTTATTTGTAGTTATTGGAATTTTTAAACTATCGGCAGGGAAACCTTTTTTCGAGGAATTCAGTTTGGATGTTTATGGATTTTTAGCCATCATGCAATTTATTTTCCCAACAGTTGCTTATGTGTACTTTTATGAAAAAAGAATTATACATAAGAAAATAGATCTAAAAAAAGTAGGGATTGAAAAGACATTTTTATTGACTTATGGATTAGTTTTTGTAATCTCGTATGTCTTTAGTTTTTTATTGATATATTTTGCGACTGGTAAAATAGAATACGAATATTCTTTTGTTAGTGCTACTGCATTCAACAATTTTTTATTTATAGCAATTGCTTTAAATATGCATAATAAATTTAATGTAATTCCAGTTTTTAAATTAAATGAAAAACCTGTTTTTTATATAAAATCATTCTTCTTTTCAATTCTAGGTGTTTGTGTGTGTTTATTAGTGATTTTTGCTCTTGCAACATTACAATTTGATAAAAAATTAGAAGTTCCTTCAACCCAATTTATTATCGATTGTATTTTGTTTGCAGTAATGGCTGTTAGTATAGCTTTTAGTATATCATTTACACTTAACAAAATTAATTTATTTAGGAAAAGTATTTTATTGCCTATTATAGTTACTACGATAATAACTTTTTGGATAATTAAGCTTTTAGGTTATCCTAGAGACTATTTTAGAGTTTTAATTACGGAATATTCACTAGAACAAATTACATTTTTTCTTTCTTTTGCGATTGTAATGATACCTATAGCAAGATCAAAACGCAATTTTAAAATTAAAAAACTAACCTCTGATTTTTCTAAGAAAGAGGCAGAATATTTGCAATTAAAAAACCAAATTAATCCTCATTTTTTGTTTAACAACCTGAATGTTTTAATTTCATTTATAGAGTTAGAACCTAAAAAAGCGGTTGATTTTGGACATCATTTGTCGAATGTTTACCGTCATTATTTAAAAAATCAAATCGAAGATTTTGTTTCTTTACAAGGTGAAATTAATTTTATAACAGAATATTTGTCCATTTATAAAGCTAAATTTGAAAAAGGTTTTTTTTTTAAAATGCCAGAAATAATTGCTGAAAATCAATATATTTTACCTAATTGTTTACAAGAACTGGTTGATAATATTTTTAAACACAATGTTGTTAGTGAAGAAATACCATTAGAAATTGAAATTTTTATTGAAAATAATACTTTGGTTATACAAAATACAATGAATAAAAAAGAAATAGAGATAGTATCTAATTTTGGTTTAGAAAACATAAAAAAGAGATATTTGTTATTGACCAATACGAGTATTGAAATCATAGAAACCGAAATACATTTTACTGTTAAAATTCCCATTTTAGAACTCGAATCCTAATGACTACATTGATTATAGAAGATGAAATTCCAGCATCAAGACGATTAGAACAATTGTTGAACAAGAATGGTTTTGTTGTTTTTGTCATTTTACATTCCGTTAAAATTGCTGTTGAATGGCTCAAAAATAACAATCATCCTGATTTGATTTTTATGGACATAAAATTGAGAGATAACTTATGTTTTAAAATTTTTGAAGAAGTAGATATTAAATCCAAAATTATTTTCACAACTGCTTTTGACGAATTTGCATTGAAAGCTTTTGAATATAATAGTTTGGATTATTTGTTAAAACCTATTGATGAAAAAAAATTAGAAAAGTTAATTTCGAAATTAAGTATATTTCAATCAGCCTTTCATAATAACGAGCATTTAAAAAATATAAAATTGCAAACACAATCCGATTATAAGACTTCATTTTTAGTAAGTATTGGAAGTGTAATTCGAAAAGTAGAAACCAAAGAGATAATTTGTTTTTTCAGTAATAACAATACCACGTATATATTTAGTAATCAGAATAGGCTATTTCCAATTGATTCTTCTTTAGAGAAATTAGAAAAGGATTTAGATATTAATCAGTTTTTTAGAATTAGTAGAAAATTGATCATTAATAGAGAATATATTTCAGCTGTTAAAAAGGAAAAAATTGAAACTGAATTTTTAATTGAAAATATAGATTTAAAAATTAGTCGATTAAAATTAAAATCATTTATGAATTGGTATAAATAAAAAAAAACGTCCCGAAATTTTCGGGACGTTTTTGATATATGAAAGACTAAAAATTATTTTTGTCTTTTCATTTCTTTTTCAACCATATCGTAGAATTGGTCAATTTTTGGTAAAACAAGAATACGAGTTCTTCTGTTTTTAGCTCTGTTTTCAGCTGAACTGTTATCAACTAAAGGAACATAAGAACTTCTACCTGCAGCGATTAATTGCTCTGGTTTAACTCCTAATTCGTTTGTTAATACACGGATAATAGAAGTAGAACGTTTTACACTTAAATCCCAGTTGTCTAATAAAACTCCGTTTCCAATATAAGGAACATTATCAGTATGACCTTCAACCATACATTCGAAATCTGGTTTGTCGTTTACTACTTTAGCCACTTTAGCTAAAACACTTTTTGCTCTGTCACTTACGTTATAACTTCCCGTTTTGAATAGCATTTTGTCAGAAATAGAGATAAATACCACTCCTTTTTCAACATTGATTTCGATGTCTTCATCGTTTAATCCTACTACGCTTTTTAAACTAGTAACAACAGCAAGAGTAACACTATCTTTCTTAGTTAATGCATCTTGCATTCTACTAATTTTCAAATCTTTTTCTTTGATAGATTCTAAAGCTTTTTCAATATTTTCAGCACCTTTTGATGTCAAAATAGTCATGTCTTTAGACGTGTTGATTAATGTTTGATTGTGTTCTTTCAAACCTTCAACTCTAGCAGCAAGTCCTGCTTTTTCTTCAAGACAAGAATTTAATTTTACTGTAGCAGTATTCAATAAATCTTGAGTTTCTTTATTTCTTGCTTCTAGTTCAGTGTATTTCTTTTTAGACACACATGAAGTTAAAAGAGCAAGTACCGAAAGGGCCATAACAACTTTTTTCATAAATTTTATTAGTTTTGAGTTTTTACAAATTTAGTTTTTAATGTTTACAAATTAAAGATAAATTAATGTTAAAATTATTTAGCAAAGACCTTGCCATTATTTATATAGTAATCAATAACGATGCTTTTAACATTATAGTATCTTTTTGATTGAAAAATTCCTCTTTTTTTGTAAGTTTTTGAAAATAAAGTGTAAAAAGCAAAATGTGCTTTTAAAATAGCTAAACAATGACTGAATTTTCCTTGAAAAATAAAATGAACTCCTGCAACACCATCTAGCAACATTCGAATAAATAAAACCGAATATAAATTTTCTTTAGGTAAGTTTTTTACCAGCATTAATAAAGAATTTCTGAAGTTCAAAAATGTTTTCTTTGGGTTTCCTTGTTTTAAAGTAGCACCACCTACATGATATACAACCGAATTTGGATTGTATTTTATAATATGACCGTTGTTTTTTGCACGCCAACACAAGTCGATTTCTTCCTGATGTGCAAAAAAATCATCATCAAAACCTTTTAATTCATGATATATTTTGCTTCGAATAAAAAAACAAGCTCCTGAAGCCCATGTTATTTCGCAAGCATCATTATATTGTCCGTTATCTTTTTCGATAGTTTCAAAAATACGACCACGACAATAAGGATAACCGTATTTGTCTATAAATCCGCCAGCTGCACCAGCATATTCAAAGTATTCTTTATTTTTAAAATCCAATATCTTCGGTTGAATTATAGCTGTTTTAGGTTCGTTTTCGAAAGTGTCTAAAATAGGACTCAACCAGTTTTCAGTCACTTCAATATCCGAATTGACTAAAGCATAAATTTCGGCATCAATATGTTGCAACGCTTCATTATAACCTTTGGCAAAACCATAATTTCCTGTGTTTTTTACAATTTGTATAGCAGGAAAATGTTGCTCCACAAATGAAATAGACGCATCAGTCGAAGCATTATCAGCAACATAAACAGTAGCTTCAGGCGAATATTGAATAATGGAAGGTAAAAATTGTTCTAATAATTGTACTCCATTCCAATTGAGAATGACAACGGCTATTTTCATTTAATTTTATTAAATAATTTGGGTATTTATTGTTTGAATCGTTACTAATTTAATTAGTTCATGATTTTTTCTTCATTCTTATTTTTGTATATAAAAATGTCAAAAGATAGACTATTAGAAGATAAGGGATATAAATAATCTCACCAAATATTGCTTTCAAAGGCCAACCTATTCCCATTCTCTTTTGATTTAAAAGTTTTACTTTGTCTAAATTTTCTGGAGAAACATTTTTTAATCTTTCTTTATTATTCATCATCAATTCAAAATCATAACCGTAATAGGAAAGAAGAATTTCACATGAAAAATAACTCCACCATGCAACAACTAGCATTAAAATTGAACTTATTATGACTCCTGAAACGATGTAAAAAGTAAAAACATGTTCTGAGTACTGTTTTTTCAATCTGTAGATTAGAAATGAAGGGAAAAAAATTAAGATTATTACTAATAGTAATGAAATAGAGTAGATTAAATTTTCCATGCTTTACAAATTCTTTTATTATTGTTGCGTTTTCAATTCGTAATTAGGCAATTCTTTCTGAAATTCATATTTTTCATTCTCATAATCCATTTGGCAAAAATAATGATTCAATCCATTGCTCACCATCAAAAAATTAGATTTCATTGTCATATTGTAGCGTGCAATTTGGTCAAAAGTTCCTTGCGTAATTTTTACTTCAGGCGCTTTGCATTCCACTAAAATATGAATAGAACCATCAGAATTAAAAACCACCACATCATATCTTTTTCTTAATCCGTTAACTAAAAGCACCTTTTCGACATTAATTAAGGATTTTGGATATTTTTTTTCTTCCAATAAAAACCGAACCACATGCTGACGAACCCATTCCTCGGGAGTGAGAATGATAAATTTTTTTCTGATTTCATCAAAAATAGCCACTTTATTTTCGCTATTTTTGAATCGAAAGTTATACAACTGAAAATTGAGTTTTTGCATGGTGCAAAAGTATTAAATAAGTTTCAAGATTGCAGTTTTCAAATCTGAAATCTAAAATCTGAAATCTGCATTCTAAAAAAATGGACGAAGTCATAAAAATTGTAAACGATATAAAAAGTGGAAATATTAAACCCATTTATTTTTTAATGGGTGAGGAACCTTATTATATTGATAAGTTATCGGATTATATTGAAACGAATATTTTATCAGAAGACGAAAAAGGTTTTAATCAAACGGTAATGTACGGCAGAGATGTTTCGGTCGAAGATATTGTCTCGACGGCTAAGCGTTACCCAATGATGGCAGAACGTCAGGTTGTGATTGTAAAAGAAGCTCAGGATTTAACAAAAACAATTGACCGATTAGAAAGTTATGCCGAAAATCCAATGTCTTCAACGGTTTTGGTACTTTGTTACAAATACAAAACCTTAGATAAAAGGAAAAAAGTAACTAAAATGATTGCCAAATCCGGAGTGATTTTCGAAAGTAAAAAATTATACGAAAATCAGGTTGGCGATTGGATTAAACGCGTTTTAGCAGGAAAAAAATATACTATTGAACCGAAAGCTTCGGCAATGTTAGTCGAATTTTTAGGAACTGATTTGAGTAAAATAAATAATGAACTTGAGAAACTACAAATTATTTTACCCAAAGGAAGTACCATTTCGCCTAAAGATATTGAAGAAAATATAGGTTTTAGTAAAGATTTCAATGTTTTTGAATTGCGAAAAGCCATTGGAGAACGCAATCAATTAAGAGCGTACACCATTGCTGAAAATTTTGCCAATAATCCAAAGGATAATCCAATGGTAGTGACTACCAGTTTGGTTTTTGGTTTTTTCGTGCAGTTATTAAAATACCATGGATTGAAAGATAAAAACCCAAAAAATGTGGCTTCTGTTTTAGGAGTAAATCCGTTTTTCTTAAAAGAATATGATGTGGCTTTAAAAAATTATCCGATGCGAAAAGTAAGTCAGGTTGTAGCTTCGTTAAGAGAGATTGATGTAAAAAGCAAAGGAGTGGGGGCTAATGCCTTGTCTAACGCTGATTTATTAAAAGAAATGCTTTATCATATTTTTAATTAGCCATTAAATTTAGCGATATTTGCATTTCTAAAACAAAATACCAGAAGAATGGGAATGAATAAAAATAGTATCTTAGGATGGGCTACGTTTATAATGATTGTAATGGGATTAATCTTAATAGGTCTTGGAATATTCAAATATAGAGATATTTCAGGTATTGGATTTGCTGCCGTTGGAATCGGATTTTTTGCTATTGCCTGGGTTTTTAGTTCGCTTAAAGGAAGGGTTTAAAAAGGTATCAATATCAATTGCAAAATTCAATTACAATATCAATAAAAAATAAATAATAGAAATTAAATAATAAAAAAATGTCAGACGATAAGAAAGTAATTTTCTCAATGCAAAAATTGAGTAAAACCTATCCGGGAGCAGATAAACCTGTGCTTAAAAATATTTATTTGAGTTTCTTTTACGGGGCTAAAATTGGTATTTTAGGTCTTAATGGTTCTGGAAAATCTTCACTTTTGAAGATTATTGCCGGAGTTGATAAAAACTATCAGGGAGATGTTGTTTTTCAACCGGGTTACACTGTTGGCTATCTAGAGCAGGAACCGATTCTTGATGATTCGAAAACTGTAATCGAAATTGTTCGTGAAGGAGCTGCTGAAACTATGGCAGTTTTGGAAGAGTACAACCAAATCAATGATTTGTTTGGTCTTGAAGAAAACTATTCTGATCCAGACAAAATGGATAAATTGATGGATCGTCAAGCAGCTTTGCAGGACAAAATTGATGCTCTTGGCGCTTGGGAAATAGATACAAAACTAGAAATCGCAATGGATGCTTTGCGTACGCCAGAAGGAGATACGCCAATCAAAAACCTTTCAGGAGGAGAGCGTCGTCGTGTAGCTTTGTGTCGTTTATTGTTGCAACAACCAGACGTTTTGCTTTTAGATGAGCCTACGAATCACTTAGATGCAGAAAGTGTTCTTTGGTTAGAACAACACTTAGCACAATATTCAGGAACGGTAATCGCTGTAACACACGACAGGTATTTCTTGGATAATGTTGCGGGTTGGATTTTAGAGTTGGATAGAGGAGAAGGTATTCCTTGGAAAGGAAATTATTCTTCTTGGTTAGACCAAAAATCAAACCGTATGGCACAAGAAGAAAAAGTAGCTTCTAAACGTAGAAAAACCTTAGAACGTGAATTGGACTGGGTTCGTCAAGGAGCTAAAGGTCGTCAAACCAAACAAAAAGCACGTTTACAGAATTACGATAAATTATTGAATGAAGACCAAAAACAATTGGATGAAAACTTGGAAATCTATATTCCAAATGGTCCACGTTTAGGTACGAATGTTATTGAAGCGAAAAATGTAGCCAAAGCTTTTGGAGAAAAATTATTGTATGATAATTTGAATTTTACTTTGCCACAGGCTGGAATTGTTGGAATTATTGGGCCAAACGGTGCTGGTAAATCAACCATTTTCAAAATGATTATGGGCGAACAACAAACCGATAGCGGAGAATTTTCTGTTGGTGAAACGGTTAAAATCGCTTATGTAGATCAATCGCACTCTAATATTGATCCAAATAAATCCATTTGGGAAAACTTTGCTGATGGTCAGGAATTGGTTATGATGGGCGGAAAACAAGTGAATTCAAGAGCTTATTTATCGCGTTTCAACTTTGGTGGAGGAGAACAAAATAAAAAAGTTTCAATGCTTTCTGGTGGAGAACGTAACCGTTTGCACTTGGCTATGACTTTAAAAGAAGAAGGAAACGTATTGTTACTGGATGAGCCAACGAATGATTTGGACGTAAACACGCTTCGTGCATTAGAAGAAGGTTTAGAAAATTTCGCTGGATGTGCTGTGGTAATTTCGCACGACAGATGGTTCTTAGACCGTATTTGTACACATATTCTAGCTTTTGAAGGAGATTCTGAAGTCTATTTCTTCGAAGGAAGTTTTTCTGATTATGAAGAAAACAAGAAAAAACGTTTAGGTGGTGATTTAACTCCAAAACGTTTGAAATACAGAAAATTAATTAGAAACTAATTTTTTTGATTGATACTAAAAAAGGGATGAATTCAAAATCATCCCTTTTTTATTTGTGTATATAATCTTATATTTTATGAATTACTAAACTGTAGATTGCTTAGGTTTTTATAAATTCCGTTTTCTAAACCTATCAATTCCAGATGAGTTCCTTGCTCACTAATCCTTCCGTTATCAATTACTAAAATTTGATCGGCTGAACGAATCGTTGATAATCGGTGCGCAATAATAATACTTGTTCTTCCTTCCATCAAAATTTCCAGCGCTTCCTGAACTAATTTTTCGCTTTCGCTATCTAAAGATGAAGTAGCTTCATCTAAGATTAAAATACTTGGATTTTTAAGCAAGGCACGAGCAATGGCAATACGCTGTCTTTGACCACCAGAAAGTTTAATTCCTCTTTCGCCCACAACAGTTTCCATTTTTTCTGGAAAACTTTCAATAAAATTGTAAGCATTGGCTTGTTTTGCTGCCAATAAAATTTCGTCATCTGTGGCATTTGGTTTTCCGTAAGCAATATTCTCTTTGATGGTTCCGCCAAATAAAATCACATCCTGAGGTACAATACTCATATTTCCACGAAGATTTTCTAAATCAAAATTATGAATGTTTTTATTATCAATTAGAATCTCTCCTTTATCAATATCATAAAAACGCAACAACAAAGAAGCAATAGTTGATTTTCCAGCACCACTGGGTCCTACGATGGCAATTTTTTGACCAAAACTAGCCGTAAAATTCACATCTTTTAAAACCTGAATTTCTTTTCGGGACGGATAACTAAAAGCAACATTTTTAAAAGTTACATTTCCTTTTATTTTTTCGATTGAAGCTGAATTTGGAGTGGCATCAATTTTCTCAGGAGTTTCATCTAATAATTCAAAAACACGTTCGGTAGCTCCAATTGCTTTTTGAACCTGAGCATACAATTCGGCAATTCCTCCCGAAGAAGCTCCTACATAACTTGAATATAAAATAAATGTAAATAATTCACCCACAGATATTTCACCTCCGATACTTAAATGAACTCCATACCATACTACAGCCACAATAGTTCCAAACAAACAGATGATAATAAAGGATGCAAAATACCCTCTTAACTGACCGCCTTTGATAGCAATTTTAACTACTTCTTTGATTTTTCCTTGGTAACGGGCAATTTCATACCATTCGTTAGCAAAGGCTTTTACAATGCTAATTCCTTGCATGGTTTCTTCAACCACTACCTGACTTTCGGCTACCTGATCTTGTACTTTTTTAGAATATTTTCGAATAAAACGACCAAACAATACCGCCGCAACTCCAACCAACGGAACGATAGAAACCATCATAATCGTTAACTTGATATTGATACTGGCAAGCATTACAAAACTTCCAATAATCAATATAAACTGACGAAGAAATTCAGCAATTGTAGTAGTTAAAGTATCTTGAATTTGGGTAATATCATTACTGATTCTACTGTTTAGTTCTCCCACACGTTTTTGCGAAAAGAACGTCATAGGGAGTTTTACTAAATTAGTATATAATGCCAATCGGACATTGGCTAACGTATTTTCGGTAAAGTTGACAAACAAAGACAATCTAAAAAAAGAAAACACTGATTGTAATATTAAAACCAATCCTAATCCTAACGCAATCTGGTTCGCTAAAGCCGAATCTTTTTTATTAACACAATCTACTAACATTCCCATAAATTTAGGAAATGCTAAGGCTGTAACACTGGTAAGTAATAGAAAAATTAAACCAACATAAAATTTCCAAGTGTTATTGCCTGCGTATTTAAAGATGATTTTTGCTTTATTGAGCGAGCTTGCCGTTATTTTTGATTTTGGCAAATCATTGTCTTTGAATCTTCCCATTTTTTCAATTTTAGAATGCAAATGTACTACTATAAGCGAGTCATTACAAAAAAAACTGCTAGACCTGAGTCTGGTTAAAGCACTGTTTTTGAGCAACAAATAAAATAGGCTTGATTTTTTATTAATTTATTTTTAAATTTCGCTTGCAAATATAAAATCTAGCTGTATATTTGCATTCGCAATAAGCAACGATTGCAACCTAATAAAATAGGGCGATTAGCTCAGCTGGTTCAGAGCACCTCGTTTACACCGAGGGGGTCGGGGGTTCGAACCCCTCATCGCCCACCATAAGAGACAAAATAGAAATATTCTGATTTGTCTCTTTTTTATTTGAGTCTAATTGCTTGTTAATCAAGTAGATTAACTGCACTGCTTCATTGAC